>JALSIU010000249.1 GCA_026989715.1 Methylomonas sp. | reverse complement strand
ATCGGTAAAAGGGTTTAAGTATTTCATGGGCTTATAACGCGCTTAATAGAAAGAGATAAGTATAAGGCGTTTATTTTTTTAAGCTATATCTTGTATAAAGGATCTAATGGGTCTGTTGTTGTTTTTTTTGGGGTAGTGTTTATAGCTTTAAATGTTTTAAATGCTTCCCATAAAGAATGGCCTTGCCAAATACTACTTTTATTGCTGTAAAGCACAATATTTAATGCCAAAATTTCATTTTGTAAATTGGTATCACATTGCTTGGCAATTTGCGTTAAATTAGAAACATTAAACTGTTCTCGCCCCCACTGTAATAAGGCATCTTTCGCTAAAATAGGCTTATTTGTTAGACAGGCTTGTTTGAGCTTCTTAATGGCGGCACTACTTTTCTCGATAGACTTAGCGGTCACCTGTTTTGGTTTTTTGGCTTTGCGGGTTAAAAAATAAACGAGGGTTATTAGCCAAGCACCGGCAAAAAAGAGGCTTAGCCAAAACCATATATTGTTGGCAGGTTGATTGGTGATAGCCGTTTTGTCAATTGTTTTTGGAGAGGCGGTTATGACGGGTTGAGTGCTTGTTTGTCGCGGAGGTTGCGTGACTGTATTGTCTCCTGCAATCGCTATTAAGGTGCGCTCGGCAATGCGTGCAATTTGCATTTTTTGGGTTTGGGTATCCCACCAATGAACTTCAATGGCGGGCAGGGTGTAGTGACCGACTTGGCTAGGTATGAAGGCAATTTTTTCTTCGCGTAGCGCGACCATGCCATCAACAAGTGCTTGGTCTTGTCGTGTGGGTTGGTCAGGATACGATTTTAAATTTGCCGGTATATGAGTGTTGCTGAGTTGGGGGAGTGCGGCGGACGTTGCGCCAATAACTTGTAAAGTAATGGTGCGGGTAATGGGTTCACCTACCTTGACTTGTAATGCGTCATTTGACCATTTTTCTTGCAATAATACTTGTTTTGCAGGTAGCCATGGATACTTGCCCGCTTCAAGAGGTTTGCTTTGTACATCAAGCTCAATGGCTTGTGAACTAACGCGTTTGGTGCGCGTGCGCTGGCGATTAAAAAAGCCATTAAAGCGTGGGTTGCTGTTAGCAAGCACAATGCCGGCTGTTAACTCGAGTGGTGCAATGGTCATTTTGCCGCTTTGCTGGGGAAATATGGCATAGCGGCGTTCGGTGACAACATAGCTTTCACCTTGATATTGTGCGCGATAATTTGAATCTTCCCCCAGTTTTTCAATGACGGCATTTTCGAGTGCCGGCTCCGTTAATTGTGCTTGTGATATTTGTACTTTTCGGTATAGCTTTAACGTATATAAGACTTGTTCTTGTACATAAGGTGTTTTTGTATTGACGGAGACTTGTAGGAATAAGTTTTCGGCATTATTGGGCTGTATAGGGGCTTTATTAACAATTAAAGTACTGTATTCACTACTGTCACGACCAAAGCGAATCGCAGGAATCATAAGGGTTCCTGCACGTTTTGGCATCACGGTGAGTATCCATTGTATGGTTTTTGTTTTCGACCAATTGACAATGCTTGTTGATTGTTGCTGTGATTGACTGAGTATTTCAAAATCATTTTCTAAGGGGCTAAAGTCAGGCGCAGCATCCGGCTCTTCTGTGGCGCTGAAGGTGAGTTGTACCGATTCATTTAAATTGACAGGGTTGCGATCAATGCTGACGCTAATTTCGGCGGCTAATAGGGGGGCGGTGATGCAAGTGAGAGTGATAAAAATAATTGTATGCAGGGCGCGTAGGTAAGAACGAGTCATATTAAACAAATAACCATGATTTGAAAGACGGCTAATATTTTAGCAAGTAATTTTTTTAAAATCTTGTTTGTAGGGGAATAAATGCGCATGGCTTGTTGTACTATAATATGGATATATTATGTGGCCATCAGTTGATAAATGATATGAAAATTGTGACACAAGATTTTAATCCCATTGCTACTAAACTAATGCCGGGCATTAATTTACTAGAGGCAAGTGCCGGTACCGGTAAAACGTATGCCATTGCTATGTTGGCGTTGCGTTTTGTGGTTGAGCAAGACTTGGCAATAGATAAGTTGTTGATTGTTACTTTTACGCAAGCGGCAACCAAAGAGCTGAAAGAGCGTGTGCGTGCAAGGTTGGTCGAAGCGAAGCAATTTTTTGCCGGCCAGCTAGAAGGGCTTGATGCAAATATTGTGCAATGGGGGCATAACTTGCTTGAGACAGCAGGTATTACGCCAGAGCAGGCCATGCAACGTATTCATCAGGCTTTATTAACGATTGACCAAGCGGGTATTTTTACGATACATGGCTTTTGTCAGCGTTTATTAAAAGAACATGCGTTGGAAAGCGGTCAGATGTTCGATGTGGAGCTAAGTGATGAGGCGGAAAGGGTGCAACAGCAAATGGCGGAGGATTTTTGGCGGGTACAGGTGTATTCGCGGGATGCTTGGGAAGTTGCCGTATTATGTGCTGAATATGATACACCTGATGCATTATTGGCGAGCCTTGGTGGTGTGAGTTGTCATGTGACCCTTTATCCGCAAATAATGGATTTAGATAAGGCTTTGATGCAGCTTAAAGCTTGTGCATTCGCGGCAAAAGCGCAGCTGGATGCGCAGGGTGATATATTGTTGGAAGGCGTTAATGCTGGTTATTTTAAAAAAACATTAACGGATAAGTTTACTGAGGCTTATGTGGGGGTTGCCGCTTGGTTAAATGCGATGGCAGAAGCTGAGCAAGGGTTTGATGTGGGCAAGCCTAATCCGGCACATTTAAAATTATTGACGACAGAGCATTTAGCCAAGGAGATTCGGGTTGCGCATAAGGATAAGCTCCATTTTGATGGCGGGACTTTCGATGATTTATATCGCAGTTTGCAACAAGTTAGTTTGATTTTTCGGCGTGCCTTAGCTGAAAAATTACAAAGTGAGTTAGATAGCCGCTTACAGCAATTAAATATCATGGCATATGATAGTTTGATTGTGCGTACCGCTGAGGCGTTGTCGGCACCAGGCGGGGATTTATTGGTACAGGTGATTTATGCGCAATATCAAGTGGCATTGATTGATGAATTTCAAGATACGGACGCAATGCAGTGGCTTATTTTTTCACGTTTATTTGCCGCAAAAGAGCAATATTTATATCTTATTGGTGACCCAAAGCAAGCCATTTATAAATTTCGTGGTGCTGATATTCATACTTATTTAACCGCGAAAGAGCAGGCAGAGCATCATTATACTTTAGGGCATAACTGGCGTTCTCACCCTAGTTTAGTCGGTGCAGTTAATCATCTTTTTAGTTTGCATGCGCGGCCTTTTTTCTTTGAAGGCTTGGCATTTAATGCTGTGACTCCTGCGCTGACAAAAGCACAGGGTGAATTGCAGCGCAATGCTCAGGCACTTGCACCGTTAGAGCTCTGGCAGTTGGCAGAAAGTGATAGCAAAGCAGGTTATTGGACGGCAGGTAAAGCGGCGGCGGAAATTAAGGTGGCAGTTACGAATGAGATCTTGAGTTTATTGCAGGAAGGGGCGGTTGTCTTAAAAAAAGAAGCGCGAGAACACATGCTTAAACCGAGTGATATTGCTATTTTAGTGCGTACCAATGCGCAGGCTAAGTTATATCAGGATTGTTTAAAGGAGGCAGGTATACCCGCCGTACTGAATAGCACAGACTCTGTTTTTAAAAGCTGTACCGCAGAGCATTTGTATCAGTTATTGCAAGCATTGGCGCACCCGGGGGATATGGTTTTATTTAAACAAGCGTTAACACTGTCTTGGTTTGCGTTTGATGGTCAGCAGTTACGGCAGATTTTTAATGATGAAGTGCAGTTAGGTGCATGGTTAAATCGTTTTCAAGACTATCATTTACTCTGGCAGCAAAAAGGCTTTATGCCCATGATGTTACAGGTGTTAAGGGTGGAAAATATTTGTGAGCATTTAACACAGACGCAAGAAGCAGAAAGGCAAATAACCAATCTACAGCATTTATTAGAATTAATACAACAAGCCAGTTTGGATGAGCATTTAGGGATACATAAAACGTTGGCATGGTTGCGTAATGCCATTGCGGCTGATAGTGCCGCAGATGAACAGCAGTTACGTTTGGAAACCGATGCGGATGCAGTGAAGATTGTAACCATGCATCGCTCTAAAGGTCTAGAATACCCTGTTGTTTTTTGTCCTTATCTTTGGGATCGTAGCGACCGTTTAGACAAAGAAAAGCAATTGGTGAGTTGTCATGTTGATGGGGAAATGATTATTGATTTAGGGTCGGAAGATTTTGAGCGGCATCGTGCTTTGGCTCTTGAGGAGGAGTTGGCTGAAGAGTTGCGTGTGCTGTATGTTGCTTTAACACGTGCACAATATCGTTGTTATATTACTTGGGCAAATGCACGTTCTGAGAAAAAACCAAACCAGTCGGCACTGGCTTATTTATTCGGTGCCGACAAGTCTTTTGCCGAATTGAGCTTTGTTGAGCAACAAACTGTATTGCAACGGTTAATGGAAAGTTGCCCTGAAACGTTTGGCTATCAATTAATAGAGACAGGCCATCAATTAGCAGAAAGATATTGCAAAGCCGCATCTCTATCGGATTTGGTGGTGAGAGCTAAAAAGCGATATTTATACAGTACATGGCAAATGAGTAGCTATACGGCACTTTCTTATTTAAGCCAGCATGAGGCGACGGAGTTACCGGTGGATAAAGCGGATGAGCCCGTGTTGACTCTTGCCATGGAGGCTGCCGGTGCTTTAGAGCTTGCAAAAGGCGCGCATACAGGTAATGTATTACATGATTTATTAGAAAATATAGCCTTTAGTGCTCTGGCTGAGCAAGTAGATATCAGTGAGCGGCGAGATATGGCTTGTCAGCGTTATGGCTTACAAGTGGAGCGTCCTGAAGTGATTGATGAACTGCTCTATCAAACGGTACATACGCCTCTTAGTTTAACGGATGCCCATTTTACTTTGGCAAATATTAAGGCAGAGCATTGTCTGAAAGAGATGCCGTTTTATTTGCATTTGTCTGAATTTTCTACCGAGCAGATTAATATAATTCTGGCTGATATTCCTACTTGCCAGCCCTTGTCGCATAAACAAATGCAGGGGTTTTTAACAGGGTTTATTGATTTGATTTTTGAATATCAAGGTCAGTATTATGTCGTGGATTATAAAAGTAATGCCTTAGATCATTATTTGCCCGAATCGTTAGTACAAGCAATGCGTGCGCATAATTATGGTTTGCAATATTGGATTTATAGCGTGGTATTGCATCTTTATTTACAGCAACGACTAACAGGCTATCAGTTTGCTGAGCATTTTGGGGGGGTGCGTTATCTATTTTTGCGAGGTATGCAAGCAGAACAAGCTATGAGCGGGGTTTTTAGTGCGCAACCAGATGAAGAGTTGATTTTTGAATTAGCGACTATATTTGCAGAGGCTGATTGAGTTGTTTATACGAATCGACCAACCTCAATGCAAATGGAAAGACTTATTTATTGACTAGGTATTTTTTACGCAAAGCCAATAGGCTAATGCCGAATATCATCAAGCCCGTAGGTTCAGGGACGGTGTTATTATTATTTACGACCGTTTCGGTAATGCCGATACCGCCTACTTGTAAAGTGTCAGCTATGCCTGCGTTATCTTGTACCAGAAAGCTCAGCGAGACGCTTTTTCCTGCCCAGCTAGTAATATCAAATGTACCGCCACCTGTGAGGTCAAGTAGTAGAGGAGAACCTGTATCTTCTAATAGTGCAGATGCAAAATCGGAATTTCTGCCTGTAGGGTTGCTTAATGTCCAGCCTACGCTTAGATTTAATGCGAGTGTATTGAGAGGTGATGTCAGGGTTGGGATGTTAAAATCCTGAAATAACCTGACATTATAGATACCATCCGTTAAGAAGCTAGTTGTCAATAATGCGCCACCTGTATTGAGTGTATAGTTAGGTGTAGTTAATGTTGCAGGTGTTGGCGTGGTTGCAGGATCTATAATTACTTCGCCACTCCAGCCGGCAAACCCACTAGCAAAGTTACCATTTGTTAATGGTAAGGCAAGCGACTGACTACTCCACATGATGCCGGTTGATAAAATGAATGCACTATAACGTTTGATATTTTTCACAATACTGTCCTTTCCAATATTTTATTATTATCAGGTATTAAGCAAAATTTAGTCCATGTTTATATTTTTTGTTTATATTCAATTGTTTGTGTTTTTGTTTTCTGCGGTATGTTGTATTTATATGTTTTTTCTGTAAAAAATACTGACACTTTCTGTTTGGCATTATATAGAAAAATTCGGTTTTATAAGAGATATGCTTTATTTTTCAGTATGTTATGTTATATTTTTTGCTGTATCTAGTTTTAGGTTAGAGTGTAAAAAATACTGACATATAAAATGTATGTTTTCTAAATAATCTAATTGCAAATCTAAAATAGGTATGCACCCCTTGTAGAATTAGACGTATTGTATGATACAGGGAGTTAGGTGGGGAGTTGCAATGAAATTCAGTCTAAGAGAGGGTGTAAAAAAAGCTGACACTTTAATGACTTAGATAGGTAGGGCAAAGCCATTGTGTACGTAAAGGTGTGAGGTGTTTTGAGAGTCTGCCCAGGCTTTAGCTGGGCAGTGTGTAAATGAATAGCTTAGTTTAAATCACATTAAAACCAAGATTTACCATTGAGTTCTTTAAACATTTTAGTAATAGCATAATCAATACGTTTTTGAACTAATACAGGGTCGGCATCTTCTTGTACTTCGCCTTCTGCTTTGCCTAACCAAATGACATTTTCGGTTGCCACATCGATTAAAATAACAACTAAAGCCGCTTCAGGTACATTTTTTAAGGATTCTAGTTTTGATTCAGGATCGATTTTTAGTTGCATGGAGTCCATGTCTGCGCCAACGAGAAAAGAGACGGCCAAGTCTGGCTTGTCATTACTCAGGTGTAGGCCGCTAGCGCGCAGCTCGCGGTCAATTACAAATTTAATTTCACTGGAAATATCAAGTCCTGAGGGCTTCCATTTTTCATTCGGGTCGTTCAAGATGCTAACATCACCCAGCCAAGCATAGCTTTTATAGCTTGTTATGTCGGCTTTAGGGGCTAGCTCGGTTTCAACGCGAATGTCTTTGGCATAAGGGGCGCAGCCAATTAATAGCATGAAAAGAAAAGGGATAAAGCTAAAGCGGAATAGTTGGCGCATAAGAGAGTTCCTAATTGTTATGTAAGAAAAGCATGATTGTATCTGAATATGGCTATCAATGGGATTTTTAAGGTGCTTTATTGAGCCAGACCATAAAGAGCTCATAACCTAAGGCCAGAAAAATAGCGCCAATAAATAAACCTAAAATGCCAAATAGCATCATGCCACCAATCGCACCTAGCAATATAACCAGTGTGGGAGTTGCCATACCACGGCCAAGTAATAAGGGTTTTAATAGGCCGTCGCTAGCACTCACAAAAAGACTCCACATGGTGAAAATAACAGCGGGCGTGGTTTCGTTCACAGAAAATACATAGAAAATAACAGGCAGTAAAACTAATAGAGGGGGCAGTTGTGCAACCGCAAGGACTAGGATAAATATCGTCCATAAGCCCCAGCCTGGCACGTCCATAAGATACATGCCGGTACTCCCCAAAATGGCTTGCAGAAAAGCCACACCTAGTACGCCTTGTGCTACACTGCGAATAGTAGCCGTTGCTAAGTGGATGTATTGCTGGCCTTGTTGATTGCCGGTCAGGCGTGTTGCAATCTTTAGTGTGATCGCATAAATTTCAGTCGCATTAGCTAAAAATATGCTGGAAATAAGAATGGAGAAAATAAATTGTAAAATAGTGCCGCCTATCCCTGCAATGGCACTTAGAAAGGCTTCTGCAATTGCTTTTATTTCTGGAATATATTGTTGTAAGGTTTCACCTAGGTTGTTAGCGGCTTGCTGCCAAATATCATACAGTTTTTGGCCGATAAGCGGCCAGTCTTTAATGCTGGCATTGGGTGGAGGAATACTGAAGCCGCCTTTTTGGTTAATGCCTGTCATTAATTGTGCGGAAGTGTCTAATAATGAGCCTGAAAGCATCATTGACGGTATAATCAGCAGGCTGAGTGACAGAATGACATAAAGTGTTGCCGCTAATTTGATACGCTCACCTAATAAGGTGCTGAATTTTTTAAAGGCTGGAAAAAGGGCAACGGCAATAATAATTCCCCAGGTAACAGGTAGCATAAAAGGGCGGATGATTTGAAAACACAAAATGATAATTAAGAAAATAATTGCCATGCGTATTGTGATTTCCAAGACTTTATGGGTGTCAATATGATTGTTTGACGCTTTGTGTTCACTCATGCAGGAACCTTTTGGATTAATTATGTGAGGTGTTAATGACGTTCGGACATACGTGCGCCAACTAAACTGGCAACTAATATTGCCATATAAAAGACTCCTACAATCGCTTCCATAAAGACAAGAAAGCGGGCTATAGGGTTGATAGGGCTAATATCGCCATATCCTAGAGTGGTGAGTGTGACATAGCTAAAATAAGTCATATCTGCAAAATTCTTAAACCACGCTTGTTGTTTCAGTCCATGAAAAGCCTGCGGCATTGCTTCGGCAATCGCTAAGTATAATAAGGTCCAGATAAGGCCAATTAGTAAGTAGATGCAGATAGCTCCTATCATTTTATTGCCATTAACATCTCGACCCGTCAATAATACTTGCTGTAGTGCTAACCACGTTGCCCAGCTAAAATAGCCTACGAGTAAACCAAGGTGCAGGTAATTCATGCCGGCAACCTTTAGCAAAAGGCTAAAGAATAGGATAATAATCAATAGGGCGATAATGCCTAAACTGCTACGAAACCATATGGTTGAAGATTTAAAGCCGATGAGGCCGATAGCAAGTGTTATTACCGTAAAAATAGGAATAATGAACTGTCTAAAATCGGTTGGGTATTGTTGCACAACCGCCCCGACCAGTAATAATAAGATTAATGCGATTGTTAGGTAAATGAAGTTATTTTCTTCGGATAATTGTTGCAAAATAGATTACCTGTTTTTAACTTATGTAACAAAATAGTACCATTTTTAGACGCTGATTTTGATAACAAATCCACTGATGATATGAATGCAGGATGATTGAGACACTATATATAGAAGAAAATATTTTACAACATCCGCGCGTGTTGGATATTTGTGCACGCTTTCCGAGAGCCAGAAAAATTACCTGTGGTCGTTATGGAGAAGTGTTTAACCCTAAAGCACAAAGTTTTCGCTTGCAAAAACAAAAGCCTGCATTGATTTTGGCTGAAAAATATAAAGGTTTTATGTTAAAAGCACCGCCGCATTATGGTATTGGTGCGCGACATAATTATTATTTTTCCCATATGTTGAATTGTTTGTATGACTGTCGGTATTGCTTTTTACAAGGCATGTATCAATCAGCTAATTATGTTCTATTTGTTAATTACGAAGATTATTTTGCTGATATGCGTACTATTTGCGCGCAAACACCTAATGAGCCGGTACATTTTTTTTCAGGCTATGATTGCGACAGTTTAGCACTAGAGCCGGTCACGGATTTTGCCAAAGAATTTCTGCCTATTATTCGAGATATGCCCAATGCTTGGATGGAGTTGCGTACTAAAAGTACGCAAGTGCGCCACTTATTAGAAAATATGCCTTTTGAGCGTTGTATCATTGCATTTAGTTTTACCCCCGATGAAATTGCTAGCGCTTTAGAGCATAAAGCCCCTTCGATTTTTAAACGCTTAGAGGCATTAGTTAAATTACAGAAACAGGGCTGGCCGATTGGTTTGCGCTTTGACCCGATTATCTACGAAGAGGACTATCAGGCACATTACGATGCTTTATTTGCAACTGTATTCACTAAAATTAACCCTGATGCCTTACATTCAGTTAGTTTAGGGGTATTTCGCTTACCGGATAAGTATTTTAAAAAAATTCATAAGCTATATCCTGAGGAAAAATTATTTGCAAGCCCTCTGGAATCAAGGCAAGGTATGATGTCTTATAAGACGGAGCTAGAATCTGAGATGATGCAATATTGCACCCAAGCACTCTTAAATTATATTCCCGAAGAGATATTTTTCCCATGCAGTTTATAAAGCGTACTGTACTGGTGAGTGGGGCAAGCTCGGGGATAGGCCGTGCCTGCGCGCAGGCTTTGTTGCAGCAGGGGCATGCAGTTATTGGGATTTCTAGAAATTGTCATCAATTCACACACCCGCATGCAAACTTTGCTGCATTTGAACTGGATTTAAGTGATTTGGAGGCATTACCCCATAACATTTTGCAATTAAGTCGGCAGTTTCCAGCGATTGATGCAGTTATTTTTTGCGCAGGTCGAGGACAGTTCGGTGGCTTAGAAGAGTTTTCTTGTACGCAAATACAAGCCTTGATGAACCTTAACTTTGTGAGTCAAAGCATATTGGCCAAATGTTTATTGCCTGCATTAAAGCGTAAAGCTTTGGCGGATTTAATTTTTATGGGCTCAGAAGCCGCTTTGAATGGGGCGCGGAAAGGAAGTATTTATTGCGCAAGTAAGTTTGCCATACGCGGCTTTAGTCAAGCGTTGCGTGATGAATGTGCGAAAAGTAGTGTGCGTGTTGCATTGATTAATCCGGGGATGGTGCTGACTGAATTTTTTGATACGCTTAATTTCCAACCGGGCGAGCAGTCCAGTCAGCATTTATTGGCCAGTGATGTAGCCGATGCGGTTAGTTATATTATTAATGCACGCGCAGGAATTATTATTGATGAGCTGAATTTAAACCCAGCGAATAAGGTGGTTCGATTTAAAAAATAAGCACTTGTTGGGCAGTCGATGTGACAAGTGGGTGAGGTTTTTTTGAAATATGAAGATTAATAACAATGACTTAAGTGGTTGTGATGCTGATAAGTCATGTCATTATCAGGTGAGTGTTACCTTAAAAATAGTCTAAAAATGTGATGTATTTCATAAACTAAGCAATTAAAGTTAACCTAAACTCGCCTGCGACAATTTGTCACATTTTCATTTGCAATCAAGTTAGATATGATATAGGCAACTCTTAAATGCACTCCAATCCAAACTGAGACATAGAGTTTACCCTCCTCTTTGAATGCGCTTTAATGAACCATTAAGGCGCATTTTTTTTGCCTGTAGACTTAGGTTTATTGCACATTGCGTAATAAATAATCTAGCCAGCGTGCCGGTAAGATGCGTTTTAAATAAGCAAATAAATAAGTAGGAAAGGTGACATAATAGCGAACTTTAGGTGTTTTGGACTCTAAAGCGTGTATCACTTTTTGCACCACGGCATCTTCGGGTAACGTAAATGGTGCGGCAGGGCCTTCCATTTTTAAACGCTCCTCCATCGCGAGGTAAGTATCTTTATGTACGCTTATTTCCGGGTTGATATTTTTCTGATACAACGCAAAGGCATTTTTTCGGAAATCACTGGTAATCGGTCCAGGCTCAATCAGTGCAAGGTGAATATTGCTACCGTGTAGCTCTAAGCGTAAGGTATCAACCAAACCTTCTAGCGCATATTTACTTGCGTTATACGCGCCTCTATATTTAAGCGCGACAAAGCCCAGGATGGAACTATTATATAGAATGCGCCCGCCGCCTTGCTGACGCATAAGCGGAATGATTAAGTTGCTTAATTCATGCGTACCAAATAGATTGGTTTCAAATTGATAACGTAAGACCTCACGCGTCAAGTCTTCGACTGCACCAGGCTGGCCAAAGGCACCATTATTAAAAAGAGCATCTAGTTGACCATCGGTCATGATTTTTACACGTTGTACGGCAGCTTGAATGCTGTTGCTATCGGCAAGGTCGAGTTGCAACGCTTCAAAGCCCTCATCATGTAAGCGGGCGACATCGGCTGGCTTACGCGCTGAGGCAATGACTCGGTAACCCCGTTGTTTTAATAAAATGGCTGTACGATAGCCTATGCCGGTAGAACAGCCAGTGATAAGGATTGTTTGCGTTTTTGTTGTCATTTTTACGTAATTATTTAAAGAGAAGCAGTGCTTTTATGCTATTATTTACAGCAACTGAAGTGTACTTCACGTGCCCCCAATTTAACAGTTGTTTTTTATAACGAAGGACTGAGAATTTTATAATCCCCGAAACTGACCTGTATTTTTGTTCAGTTTTTGTGCCGGTGTCGGGTTTTGTTTTATCCTCAGCTTTAAAAGAGACCGTTAAATTTCCCTGTTAATTTTTATTGATACTTTTATTGAATGAGCTCTATTTGGAATTCCTGTTTATCCCGTCTTGAAAATGAAGTATCGGCTAATGATCTAAATACTTGGATTAGGCCATTACAAGCGCAAGAAGAAAATGGCATCATTAAACTGCTTGCACCGAATCAATTTATTATTTCACATGTCAAAGAGCAGTTTCTTGGCAAAATTGAAGATGCTGTGTATGAGTTTTCAAGTGGACAATACACGGTCATAATGGAAATTGGTTCGAAAGCAATCGAACCCTCCGTAGATACGGCCAACCGTTTTAAAAACGGACCGCTCTCTCATGTTGCGCCGGCGAAAAAAAGAACCCCTAATTTTATTAATACGGCGTTTACTTTCGATAGCTTTGTACAAGGGAAATCTAACCAGTTGGCAAAAGCTGCCTCATTGCAGGTGTCTGAGAATTTAGGCGAGGCATATAATCCCTTGTTGATTTATGGTGCATCCGGTTTGGGTAAAACGCATTTAATGCATGCGATTGGTAATGCTATTTTGGTTAAAAAGCCAGATGCAAATATCGTTTATTTACATTCGGAAAAGTTTGTACAGGATATGGTTAAGGCCTTTCAGCAAAATAGTATTGAAAAATTTAAGGATTATTATCGGGGTTTAGATGCCTTATTTGTCGATGATATTCAATTTTTTGCAGGTAAAGAGCGTTCGCAAGAAGAATTTTTTCATACGTTTAATTCTTTAATTGAGAAAGGGAATCAAATCGTTTTGACTTGTGATAAATACCCAAAAGAAATTGAAGGCTTGGAAGATCGTTTAAAATCTCGTTTTGGCGCCGGTTTACCGGTTGCCGTAGAACCGCCTGATTTAGAAACTAGAGCGGCCATTTTAATGAAAAAAGCCCAATTGAATAATGTCGAATTGGCACAGGAAGTTGCTTTTTTTATTGGTAAACGTATTCCTTCTAATGTGAGAGATTTAGAAGGGGCGTTGCGCCGTGTTATGGCTAATGCACAATTTACCGGAGAAGAAATTACGATTGATTTTGCAAAGGAAGCGTTGCATGACTTGATTTCTTTGCAAGATAAATTGGTCAGTATTGAGAATATTCAAAAAACGGTTGCAGAGTATTTTAAAATTCGGGTCGCTGATGTGTTGTCTAAAAGCCGTAAGCAGTCTATTACTCGGCCGCGGCAAATGGCAATGGCATTGGCGCGAGAATTAACAACGCATAGTTTGCCTGAAATTGGTGATGCGTTTAGCGGCCGAGACCATACGACCGTTATTAATGCGTGTAAGCGTATTCAATCATTGCGTGCAAGTGATTATAAAGTCGATGAAGATTATGCCAATTTATTAAGGACTTTATCGCATTAAATTATTGGGTAGCATTTTTTAATGTGTCATCACGCGTTGCAAGGGCAAAAAATAAAAAGAGTATTGGATATAGGGCTGGCATTATTTGCTCTGTTGCTTTTGTGTGTTCCTTTGCTTATTGTTGCGTTATTGGTTAAATTAACCTCTAAAGGACCTGTTTTATACTGGTCTGATCGGGTCGGTAAAGATAATCGCTTATTTAGCATGCCTAAATTTAGAAGCATGCAAGTCAATACGCCGGTTGTTGCGACCCATTTACTGAATGACCCTCAAAGTGTGTTAACGCCAGTCGGTGATTTTATTCGAAAAACCAGCTTAGATGAGTTGCCGCAGTTATGGAGTATTTTAAAAGGTGATATGAGCTTTGTCGGGCCGCGTCCTGCCTTGTTTAATCAAGATGACTTAGTGAGTTTACGTACTCAGTATGGCGTGCATACGTTATTGCCGGGCTTAACCGGTTGGGCGCAGATTAATGGGCGTGATGAGTTACCTATCCCTCAAAAAGTACAGCTAGATACCGAATACTTACAAATGCAGTCATTAAGTAAAGATATTTATATTTTATGGTTGACGTTGTTTCGGGTTATCAAGCGACAGGGTATAAGGCACTAAATATTTTAGGTGTGGTAAGAAAGTGTTATATTTGCTTAAACACCCATTTTTTGCACCGTTTATTATTGTCAGCAATCATTT
>JALSIU010000248.1 GCA_026989715.1 Methylomonas sp. | reverse complement strand
CGGTGTCAGTTGTAGCCACGGTATTTCGACTACCGGACGCTCTGATGGTACTTCGTTTTCGGCTAAAATACTTAGAAATGTATCTACCACTATCGGGTCATAAAGGCGTTCTTTTTTTGAGATAAGATGGTTTTGTGCATTGGAAACAGATAGAGGGGTGCCAGTCATAGAGCCGTCTAAAAGGGTAATGTAATCACGTATGACACTTAAAATACGTGCGCCTAAGGGGATTTGCGCCCCCTGTAAGCCATCAGGAAAACCGCTACCATTAAAATGCTCAAATTGGTATTTTATTAAGATGGCGGCATCTTTTAGTTGTGCCATATTTTTTAATAAAGATTCACCCTCGATGGCATGCTTTAAATAACGTGCTTTATCTTGCGTAGACATTGAGAAATAAGGCTGTTCCAGTAGTGTGTCCGGCAAGCTGATTTTGCCGATTTGAAGCAATAAGCCGGCATATAAAATACTTTTAGCTTCATTTGCAGATAACTGTTGTTTGCGTGCAACCTGGCGTGAGAAGTTGGCAATATAAGTGGAATGTCCGCCGTTAATGCCAGGGCGCATTTCAATGATTTTTGCAAAGGTTTTTATGGAATCGGTGTATTGTTTTTGGAGTGCTGTATGTGCTTTGTCTAGCTTTTTAAATGACGATTTCAATTGAGCTGTACGTTGTTCAACTTTTGCTTCTAAATTGCTATTGAGGTCTTTTAATTGCGCATTCTGTTGGTGAATGATATCAAATAGCTGTACGCGTTCTTCGCGTAGGCGTTTTTCTTCTATGGCTTTGGCGACCAAAGATTTTAATTCGTTATCTTCCCATGGTTTACTGCAATAGCTATAAATTTTACCTTGGTTAACAGCTGCAATGGTTGATTCGATGTCTGCATAACCTGTGAGTAAAATGCGGACGATATTCGGCCATTTTTTAGCCGCTCTCATTAGAAATTCTGCGCCATCCATATGCGGCATGCGCATATCTGAAATAATTAAATCAATGGGCTCTTGCGCTAAAATTTCCAGGCCTTTTGCTCCGCCGTCGGCTAAGTGAACAATATAGTGTGTGCCACGAAACAAGCGGCGTAATGATTTTAATACATTAGGCTCATCATCAACACATAATAAGTGCGCAGGTGTCGGTGCTAGGGGAGATTCAATCGACATTTTGTTTCTCTGGGTTTAAGGGGAGGTACACGCGAAATTTTGTGCCTTTGCCGACTTCGGAGTCTATTTCAAACCGGCCATGATGGTCTTGAATGATTTTATAGGATAGGGACAGCCCTAAGCCTGTGCCTTTACCCACGGGTTTGGTTGTGAAAAAAGGGTCAAATATTTTATGTTTAATGGCATCCGGTATGCCTTTGCCGGTATCTTCGATTTCAATCCAAACATATTGGTCACCTTGATAACCTGTGCGCACCGTAATTTTGCCAAAGTCCTCAATGGCATGTGCCGCATTGACCAGAAGATTCATAAAGACTTGATTAATTTGTGCGCCGACACATTCAAAGGGCTTTACTCCGCCGTATTCTTTGATAATATCCGCTTTATATTTTAATTCATTATGTACAATATTTAAGGTGGCACTCAGTCCTGCTTCCACATCAAATATTTCTTTTTCTTGTTTATCTATGCGGGAGAAATCGCGTAAATCCTGCACTATTTTTTTAGCTCTGGTTGCGCCTTCAATAGATTCTTTAACCAAATCTTGTAAGTCTTCCTGTAAAAAATCGAGGTCTAAATCTTGTTTTAATTGCGTAAATTCCATGGCTAGTGCATTATCGCCGGGCAAGGCGGTTGCCATTTTGGTGGCCAGGCCGGCGACTTGTTCTAAGTCGCTTAAGTAGCTTTGCAAAGTATTTAAATTGGAGTAGATATAGCCTAATGGGTTATTGATTTCATGTGCTACGCCCGCGGCCAATTGTCCTATTGAAGCCATTTTTTCAGATTGCACAAGGTGTCCTTGCGTTTCTTTGAGTTGCTTATTGAGCTCTTCTTGCTCTTCTTTTTCTTGTTTGAGTATTTGGTTGGCTTTTTGCAATTGTAAAGTGCGTTGTGCGACGGTTTTTTCGAGTGATTTTTCGATTTGCTTTTGCTTGCTAATATCA
>JALSIU010000247.1 GCA_026989715.1 Methylomonas sp. | reverse complement strand
CGGTGATATTCATTACGGTGGTAGCGAAAATGTGTATCAAGGTGAGTTAGAATTGGTGTACGAAGTTAATGAATTGACTGCGTTAAAAGCCGGTTGGCAACAAGGTAAGCGCAAGTTTAGTTATGAGGCCAATAGTGTGCATAATAATAATGCTTGGCTGGGTGTTGAGTTTCACTTTTAATATTAAACTAAAACCTGCACCAGCTATTTTTTATCTGGTGCAGGTTGCGGATTTGATTAGAATGTAACGATCATATCCATTGCAATGGCGATTTGGTCGTTATCCGCACCGCCGTTAAAGACATTTTCATCAGCCCAGTCATAACGAACTTCCGGGCGAACTTTAAACCAACTTACTGGTGAGTAATTAATACCTACTGATGCCGCCAGGTAGTTTGCACCTCTGACGCTAACACGCGCATTGGCTTTGTCATTGAACCATTCTGCACGCAAGCCAACAGAAAGTTTGTCGTTTAGGTCGTAGGTGAAATATTGGTTAATGCCGAACCAGTTGTCGCTGTCACCATTGGCATATTTTTGCGTGCCAAAGTCATGTTGCAGCAAGTAATGAAAGCTGTCAGTGAAATCATGGGTGGCCACGATACTGTACATGGTGGTGTTGCCATTTTCTGTGTCACTTTGGTTACCGCTAATCAATTGAACGGTAACAGAGCTTGCTTGACTGTCACTGGTCCAGCTTGCGCCTCCTAAAAAGCTCCATGCGCCTGCATTCTCGGTCATATTATCCCAGCCCATGACCGCACCCCCATTGATAGAGAAGTTATCATTAATATCATAACTGAATAATGCACCAGTATGGGTGAATGGTTCTGCATATAGCATGGTATAGGCATGTGAATAGAAGAAATTATCGGGCGAAGTCACCACTTCATTGCCGATAGTAGTGTAAAAGTGCCCTAATTTTGCAGTAATACCGTTACCGATAGGAGCAAAAATTTCCACATATAACTGTGGCATGGCGATATCGTAGTAGCCGCCTTTATTATGGTTGTTCCATTTATTATCCCAGCCTGAAGCTTGGGTAAAGCGTGCGTCAGTTCCGTACATAAAATCCATGCGCCCCCCGATATCCCAGCTATCGCCTTCGGTGTTGACTGCGCGTTCAATAAAGAAGTTTAGCTGGTTGAGGTTGAATTCATTGACTTTATCATTAAATAATACAGGGTCATTTGAATTTCCGTTTGAGTTGCCACTTACACCTGCTGATGCCCAAAGGCCAACAGTAAAGCCTGTTTCTTGCATAAAAGATGACTCATTAATATTGAAGCCGCTTAATGCTTCAATGGCGCCGGGGTCTTCGGATGCGCTAGCTTGCATGCTGAGTGAGAGGATGGCACTGCTAAGCAGTGTGCGTTTTAGATTGAGTCTTTTATTCATAAGTATTTCCAATGTTTTAGGTATTGATATTTATAGTGTGATAAATTTTTTTATTACAGAGATTGCCGAAGTCTCTGGTGATGGAATTTTAAGAGTGATTTTTCTTATTATTTATTAGTCTCTTTGATTCATTATTGTGCGTTTGGATTAAAAGCATAATGCGTGCCATATCTATAAGATGTTGAAATGGAATTGAAATTATTGATGAGGCCATCAGTAATTTTTATTAAATGCACCTAATTAGTGCGGATGGGGGTGCGCTTGCGCTAGAGTGGTGCAAAAATAAAGGCTATTATATTTAAGGTCTTACAAAACAAAGAGCTATGTTTTGGCATGCCGTGTGCTTGTTATTTTGTCGAACTTAAATTAAGTAATGGAGAGTTAAATGAAGTTAATCACAGCGATTGTTAAACCATTTAAATTAGATGATGTGCGTGAGGCTTTATCTGATATTGGTTTAGCAGGTGTTACGGTCACTGAAGTAAAAGGCTTTGGCAGACAAAAAGGGCACACCGAATTATACAGAGGGGCTGAATACGTCGTTGATTTTTTACCAAAAGCAAAAATTGAGGCAGCCGTGTCTGATGAATTAGTTGATAAAGCAGTCGAGGCAATTGCCAATGCGGCTAATACGGGCAAAATTGGCGATGGTAAGATTTTTGTGACCAACTTAGAGCAAGTCATTCGTATTCGTACGGGTGAAACAGGTGATGAAGCAATATAAGTATGTGAATTTTTAACTGACGCTTTTGAGGTTTTTTTATTTACCTTCGTTATTAAAAATAATGTTATCCGAGTGATGTGCCTGTGCTCATATCACCGAAAAGATGAATAAATATTTTGCAGCAAATGCGTGAGTTATTGTATTCCCATCCATAATAAAAATAATATGAGGTATTACAGTGGATAAGTTAATTGAATTGAGTTATGCGTTAGATACGTTTTACTTTCTCATTAGTGGGGCGTTTGTCATGTGGATGGCAGCGGGCTTTGCAATGTTGGAAGCTGGGTTGGTTCGAGCTAAGAACACAACTGAGATTTTAACCAAAAATGTGGCATTGTTTGCGATTGCCTGCATCATGTATATGATTTGTGGGTATAATTTTATGTACCCTGCTGAGGCGGTAAATAGTGTCTGGCCAGGCATGAGCTTTTTATTAGGCGAAGATAATGCGGCGGCTGATGTATTAAAGAGTAATGGCGAAACCTATTATTCAACAATGGCCGATTTCTTTTTCCAAGTGGTCTTTGTGGCAACAGCGATGTCTATTGTGTCGGGTGCGGTGGCAGAGCGCATGAAATTATGGGCTTTTTTAGCATTTGCTGTGGTGATGACTGGCTTTATTTACCCTATTCAAGGCTATTGGAAGTGGGGCGGTGGTTTTCTTGACGGTCTGGGCTTTTTAGATTTTGCAGGCTCGGGTGTTGTGCATCTTTGTGGAGCAACCGCTGCATTGGCCGGTGTAATTTTATTAGGTGCTCGTAAAGGCAAGTACGGTGAAAATGGTGAAATTTATCCTATTCCGGGTTGTAACATGCCATTAGCGACGCTCGGTATGTTTATTCTATGGATGGGTTGGTTTGGGTTCAATGGTGGTTCTGAATTAAAAATTTCTGATATTGGTGAAGCGAATGCGGTTGCCTTAGTGTTTGTTAATACGAATGCGGCAGCGGCGGCGGGTGTAGTTTCGGCATTATTTACTGCACATTTATTATTCGGTAAAGCTGATTTGTCTATGTCTCTTAATGGTGCATTAGCAGGTTTGGTTGCGATTACTGCTGAGCCACTAACACCCACTCCGGGGCTGGCATCATTGATTGGTGCTGCGGCAGGTATATTGGTTGTTTTCTCAATTATTATGTTGGATAAGTTAAAGATTGATGACCCGGTTGGTGCGATTTCCGTACATGGTGTTGTGGGTATTTGGGGACTGATCGCGGTTTGTTTTTCTAATGAAGATGCAAGCATTGTGGCGCAGTTAACGGGTATTGTTACTATCTTTGCCTTTGTCTTTATTTGCAGCTTTATTGCTTGGTATCTTATCAAAATGATAATGGGTATTCGGGTAACGGAAGAAGAAGAGTATCAAGGTGTAGACTATTCTGAATGCGGTATGGAAGCGTATCCTGAATTTACTAACTCAGGTAAATAGTTTTATCATCGTTCGGCCTTAAATGGGTGAAAAAGGCGGGGTAATATCTTTGGGTATTACCCCTTTTTTTTGGAAAAAATTTTATATACGCTTGAAACTTAATATGTTATTGGCATAGGTTTTGAAAATATTAAATTTTTTGTTTTAAGCTCTGGGGGCTGAGAATTTTATGATTTAGTATCGAGAAATGCATCACATATCATGTTATAGTTGAAATTAAGTATCCATTTATCGAGGAGTATAGTATGAATTCTTGGTTCAAAAAAATACAGGTCATAGTGACTTTAGGCCTATTGTTTAATGGGACGGCCGCTATGGCTATTGATTGTAGTACGGTGCAATATTTGAAAAATAAAAGCCCGGGTACGCAAGTTTTAAGCAATGATTGTATTGGTATGCAAACACTGTCTATCGGGAGTGAGCTTGAGCTTGCAGCAGGGGCTAGGCTTTGGTTAAAGTCTGTTTATAATGCTACAACCAATCAACAGTTAATTTGCCAAAATCGTAGTGTAGTACCTGTGCGTATTAATATTGTCAACTTAACGAACCCTTGGATTAAAGTGGCTAATGTTGGTCATTGTCAGCAGTGGGTTAATAATCGCTTAAATTGCTCGGTTGCTAATGGGCAAAAATTCTTTTGTGTCAGTTCGATTATTAAAAAGCCAAGATACACTGCGGCTAAACCGGAAAGAACCACTTCTGTGCAAATGCGGGCTATTTCTATTAGTAAGCCGGAAAATATTGCCAAAGCAGAAAGTTATATTGATACGGCCGTGCATAATATGCAGGCTGAAATTAATTTATGCCGCAATTTACTCAATTCTCAAGAACCGGTAGAGCTGATTTGGAATGTTAAGCTAACAGGTGAAGTAGATGATGTATCTATTTTGTCAGAAGGAAATTACGAATTAAGTTCTTGTATTCGTGATGTGGTTCTTAGTTATAAATATCCTAAACCTAAAGAAATGCTTACTTTTGTGTATAAATTTTAATGTATTAACGTCTTTAGTTTTCGCAGATTGGCTTGGAAATTAGGCAATTTATGTTGCATGACTTTCCTTTAACGGCGCATAAAACCTTATTTTTTGTACTGGCCTGTGTGGTTGGGATATTGCTTGATGCGCAGTTAAAAACGCGTGTGGATTTTTGGATACATGATGCCGCTGTGGTCTATCAAAAGCGTTTGCAATGGCCACATATAGGGATTGTTGCACTAGATAATGGCATCCCCATTAATGTGGGGCGTAAGCAAGCGTTGCCCTTGTATGCCAAAGCCGCTGAACGCTTAATTGCAGCCGGTGCGAAAGGCATTTTTTTAGATGCACGGGTCTTTAAAGGCATGGAAGGCCGCATGCCATTTGCTTTATGTATTTATGATGATGGGCGTGCGCAATGGTCAGATCCGCAGTGCTCTCCCATTAAACAAGGACAATGTGTTGTCGTGCCGAGTCATGCAGGCAATGCACCTCTTAAAATGAATGCGCAGACGATGGCGCGTTTTAGTATCGCACCTTATATTAACCCAGAAGAGCAGGATTTCTTATTGTATGACTGGGATGCGGTGATGGATATGCCTACGGAAGGCATTACTGCTAGTGATCGTCTGGTGACTAGGCATTCCCCTATTGCGCGTTGGTTGGATTTAAGTGCCGATCATGCTGTGCGCCGCTTGGCTAATTTTGTAGACAAAGAGCTTGTGCAAGCGTCTTTAGCCAGTTCACAAGATGATGAGATGTGTGATGCACAGCACTTGTGCCGTAGAGTACGTTTAAGTAAGCCTTTGTATCAGCTCGATATTGACGGAGAGCGATTACTTGCCCCTTTAAGTGTACTGGCTTCCTGTGATGCCGCTAAGGCTATGCAAATGGCACAAAAATTTAAGGGCAAAGCGGTGATTATGCAAGTGACGGGGCCGCAGGAGTCAACCGATATATTGGTTTCACCGATGACCACAGCTTTGTTTGGGCCAAAATTGATGACGCCGGGCGCACAGTTTATTGCAGATGAAGTGGAAACCTTGTTAAATCAAGATCATCCGCGTGTACCTGCGCAAATGGTCAAATATGCCTTATTTATTGCTGTCGCTTTATTTTCGGTTTTAGCGGGTGCTTTATTAGTGCAGTATATACTATGGATAGGTGGAATATGTATTTTTATCTTTTTGATACTATTGTGCTTTTTAAATCCCGTATTGCAATTATGGCCTGTTGCAGCGACCATGGCGACATTTTTTACCGGGGCAATTTTAACGACAGCGGCGCATTTATTGCTTGGGTTTAAATTAGGGCAATTAGTGCATAATTATATGCCGGCACCTATACGCCAATTACTAATGATGTTGCCGCCCGGTATTTCATTTCACAACCATAGTTGTCAGGCTGTTGTATTAATGAGTGATTTGGCCGGCTATACGACGGTTACAGGCTTGTTAAAAGAGCCGCCGCATGTCATGGAGTTAATGAATGATTATTTGGATGAAACCTCCATTGTATTAGAAGACAAATATCAAGGGTGGTTAGAGGCTTATGTTGGTGATTTGGTGTGCTATTACTGGCCTTATTGTGACTCTGCGCCGGCATCAAAGCAAAAAAATGCCTTAGGTGCTGCCTTGGATAAGGTGATTTTATCTCAAGAGCAAGCCTATCATCATATATTGGCGGGTGCGCTGGAATTGTCTGTTTTGCAACATCAGTTTTTTTCAACCTTATCTGAGCGGTATCGCGGTAAGATTGATGACCAAGCATTGGATAAAATTAGTCAGATTATTAATGCTGGGGTGGGAATAACCAGTGGTACTGTTGTGATGGGAGCTTTAGGGCCTGAAGTGCAAGGCAAGGGGGTTAAGAAGTTTGGTATACTCGGCGACCCTTTGAATTTGGCATCAAGAATAGAAGGGCTGACGCGCTTTTTTAATACGGAAGTGATTATGACAGAGGAATTGTTGTCTGAAGCCGTACAAGCTGGCTTTGCAACGCGTCGCTTGGGCAAAATGAGTGTTAAAGGCCGCGATATGCCGGCAACTATTTTTGCCTTAGGTTATTGTGATGATGTGCGTTTTAGCCAAGAAAATATCAGTGCGTGGGATAGTTGGCTAACTGAAATAGAAACGCTGGGACAAAGCGAAAAGTATTGTCCTGAATTATTTGCGCAAGATAAAAATAGCATTCTGAGCTGGTTGGAAAGAGGCTTGTTAAGTGAGCACGCTATTTGGCATTTAGATCAGAAATAGTATATTAGTGTGTTATGATTTAACTTTATTTTAAGCGATGAAAATAACGATGCATACTCATAAAAATAACAAAATGATTCTCCGTTTGCTTGCCTTGTCGATAGCAAGCACTTTTTTAGTGGCTTGTGATAGTCAAAAGTCCAATAAACCTACCATTAAGGTGCCTGTACAAAAATACAAGCAAGCAAAAGCACTACAAATATCAGTTGTGGATGCAAAAGGATCTATTGCAGAAGCTAAGATTAAAGTAACAGATGATTCCGGTCATATGATTGTGCAAGCAGATTTGGATAATAACAAATATGTAAGCGTTGAAGTGCCGGCCGGTACTGAATTGCCGCTTATTTTGCATGCAAAATTAAAAGGAAGTAACGAGAAACTGCAAGCGGTTATTATTTCAACCGCCATATCAAAATATGAAATCAACCCTCTGACCACGAGTATTGCAAAGGAAGCGAAAAAGCTAGGTGGCTATACCTATGGCAATATGGTGATCGCGGCCGGTAATACGGTGGGTGTGCCGGATGCCAATAAAACATCAACCGGTTTTCGCGGTGACCCTACTAAACAATATGGTGGCTGGCATTAGTCTTTACGTTTAAGTAGTGCTCGTTGAGCACTACTTTGAGTTTGTTGTCGCCAGATTATTTTAGAACCATTTGACTCTTTTGGGGAGTTGATATTTTTCTAAAAGCCCATTGTTAAGCATTGTGTCTAATTTCTGTTCGTGTTGTAACTCTCTATCTTTGACTTGATATAAAGAGCCTTTTTCGGCTTGTTGTTGCCCTAGGGGGATCCCTTGGGAAAATTTATCCATTAGTTCCGTATACACACTAGCACTATCTCGCACAGCCCGCCAAAATAAAGTGAGTTCATCATCGGTCGCTTTAATTTCCGGTGATATATGGGCAATTAATTTACCGGTATCGATACCTTCGTTAATAAAGTGCAAAGTGCAACCAACTTGGTCTGGTTCGTTATTATAGAGTGCCCAAAACGTACAATCGGCGCCTCGATAATGCGGTGATAAGCCTCCATGTAAATTAACCATGCCGTATTTACCCATTTTGAGCAACGAGCCTTTAATGAGCGATGTGCCAAAGACCGCGATCACATCCGGTTGTGTTTCTTCTGCTAATTTTACGACATCGGGGTGATTGATATGTGGGACATTAATAACGAGTTGAGGTTGATCGAGTTGTGCAGGATTTTCGCCAAAGAAAAAATGTGCTTCTTGGTTGCCTGTATAGCGTTTCCTATCTCTTATCCAGCGCCATGCTTTACGATAAAAATTAACCGGCTTTAAAAGTTTGATGACTTTTTTTAGAGTCCACTGCGTACCTGTTTCTTGCACAATGGCAATTGGTTTACCTGCTTTGCATAAGGCATTGGCGATGTATAGGTGGCGAGGGGAGCTGCCGCATAAAATAAGAATGGATAGGTTTGACATAGTGTTGGTCTTATTGGTTTATGTGGTCAATAATAAGTGCGTCAGCAAAAAACTTAGCTGCCCAATTTGGATACTCAAACATTGAATAACGTCCCCATATTGGAAATGAGCCGGCGATAGCACCATCATACACACTACTATCATTTGTAATCCTTTGTTTTTGTTTTAAAAAGCTTAATGCTTTATCAATATTTGGCTGCAGTGCTACCTGTTTGGCTTGGGTAAGTCGTGACCAGATGATACTGGTTTGTGCTAGCCCTGTTAGACAGACATAATAAGCATGCGTTTGCCAGTTTTGATCGTAAGTTCCGGCAAGTGAACCATCTGCTTTTTGTAAGGATGCCAGTGCGTTGGCAGCTTTGACAGCTGATGCAATATAGGTTTCATTATTAAGTAATAACCCGCTCTCAAGAATCCCTCTGATAACATAAGCAATAGTGTGTGTGAAGGGTTCTGCATCTGTGGTAAAGGCATTATTTTTAAACCAACCATTATCTAATTGTTGTCCTAAAGCCCAGTCAAGGTTTTTAGTTGCCGCATCAATGAGCTCTTGATTTTTGGCTAATAGCCCAGTTTGTAATAAGGCCCAAGTCGCACGCGTATTATAAGTATGGATAATACCATTATGGGTACTGCGCCGCCAACAACCATCGGCATCTTGTTGTGCAATTAACCATTTGCCTGCATTGATAGCGGCTTCTAAACACTCGGTTCGTTGTAGTTCGCTATAACCACAATTTAAACCGTGCATAATTTGTCCGGTATTAAAAATAACGGGTTGACTCCCTGCTTCACCAAAATGTCCAGGAAAAGAGCCGTCTTTATTTTGAATAGATAGCTCCCAATCGAGTATTTTATTGGCACGTTCTAGGAGTTCCGGTTTGTTTAATAGTGGAGAGGCGGCTACAAACGTTTCAACAATATAACCACTGGTTTCAGGGTAGCTGGGGAGCCAGCTATCTTCAAAGCTCCAGCCAGCTGCTACACCGCCGCTATCTGTTTTCCCTTCTCGAATATCTTGTGCACGGCAGAGCCAATTGATAGCGGCATTAAGGTGAGTTGAGTGCTCATGTTCGGCTTGCTTGGGGTTGATGAAATCATTGGCTATTAATCGAATGTGCAGTGGTTTCCATATTTTATAGCGGAAGGGTAAGCTAATAAATTTTGTTAGAGACATGATGGCGGCTATTTTTGTATGATTTGATAAGGTGGTGCTGGCTTTTATTGGCCTACATTTGACAATGAGGTACTGAAGAAAACTTGCATGGGTCAGTGGTAAAAGCTATTTGGATTATAATTTAAATGATTTATTTTTCAAAGTTTAAAAACTGGTGGGTAATGCAACATGACTCACAACATAGCGGTGTTTGCCTGATTTTTCCGGAAGAATTGAGTTCAGTATATTCACAGTAATATTAATTTTTCCAAGACGTTGTTGTAAGGGTGCAATAATCTGTGCTTCATTATTGTGCCAGAGCGCGTTAGGCACGACTTGTACTTCCATTTCTTGGAGGGTGTGCTGAATGATTTTGAAGGATTCGACACCTTCAACGGCGCGTAATACATAAATAACAGCCAGCGCATGTAAAATGGTGCCATCTTGTTTAATAATAAAATCAGTGGAGCGACCAACGACTTCGCCGAGGACATGTAAACCGCGGCCTTCTCTGCATACGGCATCGCTAGCCGTAATCATATCTCCTGTACGATAGCGGATAAAGGGCTGAGCCTGAGAGCATAAACCGGTAATAACGGCTTCACCTGTTTCTCCCGCTGCAACAGCTTGTCCTTCACTGTCCAGAATTTCCAGAATATGGCTTTCGCTCATCAGTAGTATTTGTCCTGATGGTGTTTCGTGAGCAGTAAAGCCTATATCACGACTACCAAACTCATTAGCCACGGGAACTTGAAAGACCTCTTGAATGAGTTGACGTTGATCAGGGTAGAGTGGCTCACCTGTGGTAAAGATGACTTTAAGTTGAGGGAGGCTTATTTTTGCCTGACTATTTTGTGCAAATTGGGCTAATAAAGCTAAGCTACTTGCATAGCCATACATACATTTAGGTTGGTATTTTTGGATGGTTTGTAAATACTCCTGCATGGTGGCAGGCGACATATCAAAGGCATTGAGCAAGACTTGATTCATTAGCCTATCTCTAATTTGTTTGATTTTATCTGTTTTGTTTAACTCGACCGGCGCACCCCAAAGATAGACTTCTTTATCGCCAATATCAATTCCCCACCAACGCCGCGCACGTATTCTGCCGGCGGCATCAGACGCTTGGCGCCATTTTCCAAAATAGAAATTCAGTGGTGTACCACTAGAGCCACCGGTTGTATATTGATAAGCTCCCCCTGGTACACCTAACCACGTCATGTCTGCTCCCTGTAATTGAGCATCTTGTTTACTCATAGTGGGAATCTTGCTTAAATCTTTGAGTGATAATAAATAATTATCTGATAAATCTAAGTTGGCCGCCAATATCCGCTCTCTATGCCAAGGGCAATGTGCAACGGCTAAATTCAGTAGTTGTCGTAATTTTTTGCGTTGTAATAACTCAATGCCTTCACGGTCAAGCCATTGCGATTTTTGTAAGTCGTTAGCGTAGCGAATTGTGGGCCGTTTAAGTAGCTTTTCATGTAATGGAAAGCTGATATTTTTTACGATGGAAGAGTGCATTATGTATGATGATATCTTTTGCGGTGAGAAAAAACTAAGTTGTTAACTGGAGCTAGGCTTTAAACTTAGTTGTTTTTGATTTCCGGCAGGGTTATTTTTATTGGTCTCTTGGGTTTTGAAGCTATGAATGGCGGCAATTAATAGAGAGACCGCATTCGATTGGCCAAGGTTATCCAATGAAAAGCCACCGGTTTGAGAAGCATAGAGTAGTGTCATCGGCTGGCGCGCACTAAAAAGTAACTTTAATGAATCACTTAATTGATGCGTGATAGGGTTTGCGATAAGGGTATCATTATAAAGTAAAGCATAGGCGACCAGCATAGGAGGATTGTCTTTACTCAGTATGTGGATAGCCAAGTCAGGGTATTCGGGAAGATAAATAACCCCTTGACTGGTTAAACTGTGGCCATAAGAGAGAGCAAGTTCGGCATGGTGGTAAAGACGTTTATGGTCATAGGCACGCGCCGCAAACAAGCGTACCTTTTCATAGTGTTCATTTTGATAATCACGCTCAAACCAATCCGTACTACCAAAAATATCCATTCCCCATGTTTTATTACGATGAGAGGGCTGTGAATTAAACTGCTTGAGTGTAGTGGCTATATTTGCGACGGATTTTCCATCTATAACAGTCGCACTCATGTAGCTGTGAATAATGGTCGGCACTAGAGCCAAAATTGTGATGATGATAACCGGGATTAAATAACGCGTAGCAATCATGATGTTATTTCTTCTTCAAGAGGGGGTTGTCCTATGTGAAAAATAATAGGTAAAGCGATAATGAACGTTAATAAACCGGATATTTCATGTGCGGCGGTTGCCAAAATATCTAACCCAAACCAATGTACCAGCAAGGTGAGTATAAAGACTCGGATAACATTAACACTGATTGCCAGTGGAATGGCAATGCATAAAATGATTATTCTACGTATAACGCTAGGGCAAAAATAAGCAGTTAGAATGGCAACGGTCACGGTCGCATATAAGGTTGAGAAACCGCTACAGGCATCGGCTACCTGTAAGGAGCCATTAGGTAATTCAATCACCGTGCCTGATACAAAATGAGGGATACTTGTTTGCTTCAGTAGCCAACTGGTACCATCGGCTGCAATATGACGTAAGGCTAAATGAATAGATTCTGTAAATGCCAGTGGAATAGGTAAGGTAAACAGTAGCATGGAGAGAGGGAATAATATCAATTTAGTGCGCTCGATCCCTAGAAATAATAAGGATAAACCAGGGAGTGCTAAAAAAAATGCGGCGGCTCCTAATAGTTGGGTATGCATGCCTGCATCTAGCATATGGAGCAAGAAAGCGGGTATCAGTATAGCAAACCCCCAAGGTGTAATGGTTTGTGGCAATTCGCTATTATTTTTGAGTTCTTTCCATACTAAATAGATAACCACCGCTGTAATAAGAATGCCGTGGCCATTATGCCAAACCCCCATTGTCCAACGCTCAAATAGCCAAATAATTGTTGGGACAAAAAGCAGGACAAGTAAGATGAAGGTTGTCCAGAGTAGTTTGTTGTCTTTATTTTCAGAATGGGAATTTAGGGCTTGTGTTGTATTTTCCATAAAATATCAATTTTAGTGACTTAAAGTGGGTGTTGTTTCATCTTCATTTGTAGGTTGTATCAGGTCGTGGTAACCGAATTTCTTTAAAATTTAAAAATTTATTTTTTTAGGATGTTTCAGTGTTCAATGACTCCTTCAAAGGGGAGTTATCGTATTTTGTTCACAATGACTGACGTGTTATATTGCATACAGTATCGGTGCGTTAAGAAGGTACAAGGGCAGTTAGACAGGTTTGGCAATAGACGATCTTAATTTAACGTACGGATAAATATCCTTTATGTCTCTTTGGCTAAGCTATAATGTTAGTGCTTGGGGTTAGGTATGTCAATGTCTGTTGGTTTGAATGCTATTGAAAAGAAACAATTATAGTTTAAGGATGGATGCTAAGTGAGCTTGATAAGGTATGAAGAGTTTATATGGCGGTATCGCCGATTGATTTCACTGCTGTTAGTGGTTGTCATTGTGCAATTTTTTGAATTGCTTTTATTGCATTATAAATACAATATATTCTCCGGCGGTTTTTTACAGCCAATTTCTTATCTAACAATTTATGACCGCTTAGCTTTTATTGGTTTCTCACTCTGGTTTGATAGTGTTTTTTTTGGAGCTATTGCCATTGTTTGGTTTGCTATCGTTGACCGCCTAGATAAGCATGGTATTTATATCTATTATATTTTCTCAGTACTGACCTTATTGATTATGGGGGGCTGGCTGGGGTTTAAGTTTAAAGTGCTCTCATACTTTAATGACACGGTTAATTTTTTAATTTTACAAAATTTAGGAGGAGGCAGTTTAAAAGACGCATTACTCTATGCCGGCAGTGAAATCACATTTTTTGTGGGTTTGGCAGGTGTTTTAATTGCTTTTTTTATTGCTAGTTCCAAATTTCTAACACGCTATCGTTATGTTAAGCAATTTCCGACTAATAAACGGCAGCATACTATTTTTTTGTGGAGTTTTATTGTTGCTTTGTTGCTTACGCCAATCTTGACAAGAATTGTTGTGGATAATTCTGTCTTAATGTATGGCTTACAGAAAAAGACATCCTTTCATCTTATTAGCAAGGCTTTCGATAAACTATCCGATGTTGATTTTGATGGTTATGGTAGTTTTGCATTTCCTCGTGATCCGGAAATTTTTAATGCGCATGTATTTCCGGGGGCTTTAGATATTCCTGGTAACGGCATTGATGAAGATGGTTTTTTAGGTGATGCGATAGAGCCTGTGCAAAGTGTGGATCGTTTTGTGCAGATTGCACCGCAGAAAGGTAAGCATATTATTCTTATCGTCTTAGAAAGTGCACGTGTCGATTTATTGGATAAAAAAGTGAATGGCCGCTTTGTCGCACCGATGCTGAGAAAGATAGCTAAACAAGGGACGGTAATAAAGAATGCTTATAGTCATACGGGTTATACAACAACTTCATTAAAAGCCATCTTTAATAGAAATTTAATTGGCAAGACCCGTGATAATTTATTAGGGTTTTTACAAAAATCCGGCTACCAAATATCGATTATTTCCGGACAAGATGAATCCTTTGGCGATGTTGCCAATTTAGTCGGTATGAAGTCTAAAAATGTCAGCTATTTTGATGCACGTACCGCTATCGAGGATCGCGTATACAGTAGTAAAGATTCCGGTAGTTTAAGGTTAAGTGAAGAGCGTGTGATTGAGCAGTTTCACTTGCGTATTAAACAAATTGATTTTAATCAGCCTCAATTTATGTATTTAAATTTTCAGGCGGCGCATTTTCCTTATTCTCATCCACAAATGACCAAGCGTATCATTGATACCTTTATTCCGCGTTCCGACATTAATATAAAAAATAAACAAGCTGTGATGGCAACTTACTGGAATGCGATTGCAAATGCAGATTGGGCGACCGAGCAGGTATGGGAGCAACTGGATAAGCTGGGTATTTTAGATGAGAGTGTTATTGTCATACTCGGTGATCATGGCGAGTCTCTGTTTGAGGATGGTTTTTTAGGGCATGGGCATGCGATTAATGATTCACAAACTAAGATACCTCTTATTTT
>JALSIU010000246.1 GCA_026989715.1 Methylomonas sp. | reverse complement strand
TTTTCTTAACCTTGAACCCTATGTCTCCACCGATATTCTCAATAAGGAAACCGAGCTTACCGTGCGCGGCTACCCTCTGCTAGATAATGATGGTACGGTCTACTTGGGAGAATCCATCACCCAAAGCACCCCCTTACTCAATACGGGCAAGACAAACAGTATGCTCGGCTCCTGCGATACTTTTATTCAATATAAAAATAAATTATTACAAGCCGCCAAAACACATGCTCCCACTTTGCTAACAGGTGAAACCGGAACGGGTAAAGAGCTGGCTGCAGAATTTATTCATACTCATTCTAAGCGGCGTGAACATGATTTAGTGGTTGTCGATTGCACGGTACTCAGTGAAGATTTATTTGAAAGCGAAGTCTTTGGCCATGAAAAAGGAGCTTTTACAGGGGCAACTGGCATAAAAAAAGGCCTATTTGAACTGGCCAATAAAGGCACCTTATTTTTAGATGAAATTGGTGAACTGCCTCTATCACAACAGCCAAAATTATTACGCGCCCTAGAAACCGGCACCTATCGACGAGTTGGCGGCACTACCGCTATGCAGTCTGATGTGCGTATCTTATGTGCCACCCATAGAAACTTAGCCGCAATGGTGCAAGCTGGTAAATTTCGTGAAGATCTCTATTATCGCTTATCAGTATTTCCCATTCAGGTACCCGCCTTGCGTGAACGTATGCATGATATTCCGGAATTGGCGCAGCACCTTATTCAACAAATTAGCCAGCGTGAGGGCGAGCAATACAGCATAGACAAACCTGCATTAATTAAACTGCTAAAACATAGCTGGCCAGGGAATATCAGGGAATTAAAAAACTGCTTACAATTGGCTTGCAGTATTTGTCAAAATTATCATATTACCGAACATGATATTTCCTATATGCAACAAACGGTCACAGCCGCGCATTCAGAGCACATCATTAGCACACCTCCCGAACCCTCACAAACCAATAGCAATCCATTGCTACAAATGGAAAGTGATATCATTCGTACCCTACTTGCCAAACACAAAGGTAATCGTAAATTGATAGCTGCTGAAATGGATATCAGTGAGCGTACCTTATACCGCAAACTTAAACGCTTCGAGCTTAATTAAGGTGACCGTTATGAATCCATCATTAATAAGCTGGACCTTCAACTGTATAGAAGCTAACAATAAAACGATAGATCCGCCTATCAACTTAAGGGAAACCATTAGTAGCATTAAAGAACTACCGCCCTTACCCGGCATTGCCACTCGCATAATGAACTTAGCCGCCGATCCACTGGCTGATAGTAAAAAATTGGCCGCCATTATAGAGCTAGACCCACTATTAACCACGCAAGTTATCCGCTGGGCCAGCTCCTCACTCTATGGCTATAAAGGCAAGATAACCAGCGTACAAGATGCTATCAGTCGCGTATTAGGTTATCAGTTCGTATTCGACTTAGTGCTTGGCTTGGCCGCATTATCGCCCTTAAAAGCCCCCGTAGAAGGCATTATCGGCACGCGCGCTTTTTGGACACATGCTTTAGCCAGCACCCATTTAATGCAATCATTAAATGAATTACTACCCACTGAAAATAAAATAGAAACGCAAACGGTGTTTTTAGTGGGCTTAATGCATAATATCGGCTTACCCTTACTGGGCGATCAATTTATTAATGAATTTAAAATACTTTCTAATTTAGCCGAAGCCAACCCCAGTTTAAGCCTTTATAAATTAGAAAAATTTGCCTTAGGCGTAGACCATGGCGAGCTAGGCAGTTGGCTCCTAAGAACTTGGAATATGCCCGCTCCCGTGATTGATGTTGTTTACCACCACCATAACCCACATTACAAAGGAGATAACTACCAGCTTAATTTGCTCACTTATTTAAATGACAGCTTACTGGCGCACATTGGTATTGGTGATGCACATGAAAAAAGTAGTGTCGAGTTGCAAGCTATCAAACAACTGCACTTACAACCGTCTGCTTGCAACAAAGCATTACAAAAACTGCAAGATGAGTTAGAAGGCATTAAAAGCATGGTTGAAATCTGTACTCAGACAAAATAAACGATATTAAGACTCTATGACCACAGCCCCAAAAAACTGCTTATGCGGTTCGCTATTACCCTATGACGCATGTTGCGCATTACTACATACAGGTGCAAACCGAGCCGACACC
>JALSIU010000245.1 GCA_026989715.1 Methylomonas sp. | reverse complement strand
TGGCCATTTACCCTGAGCAGGGCGAGCACTTAGAGGCTTTGTTGAGTGCGGCGGATATGGCCATGTATGCGGATAAACAGCACATGAAAAGTGCATCATCTTGATTGCAAGATTAGCTTGGGTTGCGTGTTTGCATTAACTCGGCATATTCATCGGGCGCCAAAATTTGTCGCAGGTCTATAAAACTGCCGCTGGGGTAGTTTTTAAGATGCGGAAGAGCGGTTAATATGCGACTAGCCGCCTGTTCGCAGGACAGAACCTTGCCGTCTTGCTGGGCTTTTTGGATGCGTTGTAAGGCAGGGAACTCAGTGCTATCTGCCTCTGTACAAAGATAATCCATCATTTGTGAGGCAACTAGCCCCGGCGCAATTGACATAATATGGGTGTCGTTAAATTCATGCGCATATAAACGGCCGAGCATGTTTAAGGCCGATTTAGATAAGGCATACGCTCCCCAACCTTTATTGCCTAATACGGCGGCTCCGGAGGAGATAAGTAAAATTTGCTTAATAGTAATGCCGGAGCTTAATAGGTAATCGAAGATAATTTTATTTGCCCAGACATTAATATTCATGACCGCCTGCAATTCTTCTAAAGAGGTATCACGCATATTTTTTAATTCACCCAAAATGCCGGCATTGAGAATGACTAAATCTAAGTGGCTGACCGATTTAAGCAGTTGTTGTAGAGTGGCCGCGATACTTTCAAAATCATTGAGGTCGCAGTATATATCGCTTATTGCACCTGTTAGCCGGCAGCCTTGCCGGCTACAGCCATAGACATGATAATTTTTATTCAATAGTGCTTGAGTCAGACCTTTGCCAAGGCCGCTGCTGTTGCCGGTAATCAATGCATTTTGAGATGTCATGGTCGTCGCGTTTTAAGGTTAAATAAATGGCTTGAATTAGGTGCGCCATTATAGTTGTTATGGCGTTATGATAGTGTTTTAAAGTGTACGCGCTTATTTTTTGGTAAAAAGTTGCTGTTTAACAGATTTTAAGTAGGGATTTATGATGTCTTTTTTATTACGCCGCCTTTGTTTTTATATGGTTTTATTGCTGAGTCTGTTGTTGATTGCTTGCAATGAGCAAAATACGACGGCACAACAAGCAACGGATATGGCGCAGCCGAAGCGTTACGAAAATATTGAGTTTAGCGTGATTAATATTATCGAACAACCCTACGAAAATAAGCCTGCATTACATATTAATTTGTCGGTACCGATTACGCCACAAATGGATTTTCAGTCTTTTATCCGTGTTACCGATAAACAGGGACAAGCGGTAGAAGGAAGCTGGATTTTATCGAGCGATGGCAAACAGTTATCTTTTCCGGGCGTTGAGCCCAATCAAGACTACCACATTACGGTGTTTAAAGGGTTAACGGCCATTACGCAGCAGCCGTTACCCGAAGATGTGCAGCAAGATATTCACACGCGTGATTTAAAACCCTTTGTTGACTTTGCAAGTAATGGCTCTTTAATTCCTGCGGCACTGGTAAAAGGCTTGCCGGTGATAAGTGTCAATATTGATAAAGTTGATGTGGATTTTTATCGGGTCAAGACAGATAAATTAAGCCCTTTTTTAAGGCAGTGGCGGGGAAAATTAAGCAGTACAGGTTTTTGGCAAGTTGAGCAATACCGTGAATATGTTGATTTAGCTTATTCGGGGCGTTTTAATCTAAATCCCCCTAAAAATGAGCGTTATCGCACGCATTTAGACATTCACGCCCTTGATGCCTTGCAAACTCCGGGCGTGTATTTGGCGGTGATGCGTACAGCCGGGCAATATCGTGATTACCAGTTGACTTATTTTACTGTCAGCGATATTGGCATTCATGCGCATACTTTGGCAGAGGAGATTAATATTTATGTCAGCTCGCTTGCCTCCGGTAAAGCGTTGGCAGAGGTTGATTTAGCTTTTTATGATAAAAAAGGTAAGCTGCTGACTAAATTAAAGAGCGATAAAAATGGTGTGGCGCAGTTGTTGCAACACCGCCGGCAAGCAAAGGTATTAGTTGCAAGACAAGGCAAGCATTTGACCGTATTGACATTAAAGCGTGCGTCACTGGATTTATCCGAATTTGCCATTGCGGGGCGCGAATTTAAGCCATTGGAACTCTTTACTTATGGCCCGCGTGATATTTATCGGCCGGGTGAGAC
>JALSIU010000244.1 GCA_026989715.1 Methylomonas sp. | reverse complement strand
ATTTTTTGCCGACTAAAATCAACCCAAATTTCTCGACGCTCCGCCGGTGCCAGCATTAAATAAGGGACGGTTTCTACCTGCGCCAATAGCCCCCCATCTGTTGCAATCACTTGAATCGGCGAACCATCATCCCAAGCCAATTTATACATACGTGAATTGGAGCCATTTAACAAACGCAAACGATAAGAGCGTTGCGCAACCGAGAGTTCATAGTTCGGTTGCCCATTAATCATAATTTGATTGCCCAAAAAACCATGCATGCGTTGCATCATATGCGCACTATAATGTAACTGATTGTTGCTATCAAACGTCCTATCTTGAATCACTAAAGGCACATCAAACTCACCTCGAGGCAACTTAAGGGCTTGTTCTGCATCGTCACTCACAATAAACAAACCTGCTAGCCCAGAGTAAACATGCTTAGCCGTTAATTTGTGTGTATGTGCATGATACCAATAAGTCCCTGCTCTATTCACTACTGCAAACTCATAGATAAAAGTTTCACCATTATCTATGGCATACATAGGGTTGCCATCCATTTCAGCCGGCACATGCAAGCCATGCCAATGCAAAATGGTGGGGGTGGGTAGATTATTTTTTAAATAGATACGAACTTTTTGTCCTTGGTGCAAACGAATGGTTGGCGCAAGATAACTTTGCTCATTCGTAACAATATGATCGGCACCTTTTAAAACCTTACCTATCACCTTCCAAACACGCGTTTTAGAGCCATTGAAAATAGGTACGCTAACGACCTCTTCCGTTAAGCTAATTTCCACGTCAGGGTGAAAATCAGGTGAAATATGCTGCCCTGCCGTCATGGGTTTAGCATTTAACAGGCCAGGAAAAGCTGCTAAAGCCGCCGCACTCACCCCCGCCAATTTTAAAAAATGACGACGTTGGTTATCAATATTATTTTTCATAATGGACTCCTGCCTACAAAAATACATTAGTTACTTATAATATACTTATTAAATAATGTAAAGCAGTTTCCAAAATGTGAATGCAAGCAACCTTTCCAAAAAGCTTAAAATAATTTATTCAGAAGGAGCAATGGCTCCTAGGGGCAAACCTACCTCTTGAGCGGCCACCCAGCCTTTACCCGGATTATAAACCGACATTTTTTCAGCAATGGCGGCACTATCAAAACCTAAATTCTGCTCATAAACAATACCTGCATGACTCACAATAAAGCTCATCACGCCACTTTCACCATACTCTGCGGGCCAAGCAATCATGGCAAAACCAGCACTCATATGCCCTCCAATAAGATAACTGTACGCCCCCCCTTTTGCATCTGGGCCTTGTGCCGTTAAAATACGATAAAAATAACCGTTATAGCCTTGTCCAGACGTGCGATCAGCCAGCAATCTCCCCAATGGACTAGGCGGCTCGCCTGCTTGGACTTCCCAGAATAAACCATCGCGCATACCAAGCGTACTCATTAATTTCTGCGCATACTCCAAAACACCATCGCCATTACGATCCTGTTCGGCGTACTCCATCTGCGCATCATAATAAGCCAAGACCGTTTGCATGGTCGCCAATTCATTTCTACCTATGCGACGAATACGCATACGTTCAAGACCTTCCTCTATATCAAAATACCAACCGGTACTCCCTTTAACAATAGGAATAGGAAAAGTCCATTTATCTTCCCCAATAGCCAATAATACTTTATCGTTACCTTGAGGTAATAAAGCATTGCTTGTATTCCATGCCCTAATAAAGTTATCCACATCTTTACTACTCAGGCTATCAAGCTGCAAAACCTGATAAAAATCAGGGCGGATGACTTGACTTAATAAAGCTTCATCAGCTGTTTTAACGGCATACACAAAAGTATTAGCAGCTGCTTCGGGTGTTGCAAAAACAGCTTGCTTTAAAATAGGATCAACTCCTGGGTTCAGAACAGGCTCTACCACGCCAGAACACCCTAGAGTCAACAGAAACAGACTAATAGCCAATAACTTAACAAAATATAGATGCATATTATCCAATAGATAGTTCATATTTTTCTCCTATTATCGCCTACGTCCGCCACCGCCACGACTAAAACCACCACCGGAGCGACCTCCACTACGATTCATTGAACGATTACTAAAATTTCCCCTATTAATGTTTTCCCGAGACCGATTCGCATTGCCTGCACCACTAAATGCA
>JALSIU010000243.1 GCA_026989715.1 Methylomonas sp. | reverse complement strand
TGATGGCTTAACCATGACCGATACTGAAAAACGTAATTTAGAGCGTGAAATTATTAGTAAGCGTCGCGAGGCACAGCGTTCTCAGCAAGAATTTAAAGAAGATTTTAGCATTCGTCGTAATGAAGAGTTAAGCAAAATGCAAGATAGAATTATTGCAGCGGTAAAGGCATTGGCTGAAGAAGGTGAATATGATTTGTTGTTAACGGAGGGCGTGATTCATGCCAGTCCAAAAGTTGATGCAACAGCAAAAGTGCAAAAAAAGTTGGCCTTATTGCCATAGAGGTGAGCTTAAATTATAAACCCTTAAGTCAGCTTGTTTTTTATCATTTGTAGCAGAATAAAAAACTGTTCTAGTATAGGTTTTTTATTCTCGCGTTGAGATTCAAGAAATTTAAGTTAAAAATATCATTATATTTATTCGATGTAATGGTGTTAATTAGTGAAGAAAATTAAAGGTTGTTACATTGGAAACATTACTTGATATAAAACAGATTCAATCATTTTTACCGCATCGTTACCCCTTCCTACTGATTGATAAAGTAGTTGAATGTGAGCCGGGCGTTAGGTTATTAGGCGTTAAAAACGTAACGTATAACGAGCCTATTTTTCAAGGTCATTTCCCGCATATGGCAATCTTTCCGGGCGTTCTTATTTTGGAAGCATTGGCACAGGCTACCGGCTTGTTAGCCTCTGAAACCTCACCCGATGAATTAGGTCATGGTATGACCTATTTTTTAACAGGTATTGATAAAGCTAAATTTAAGCGTCCTGTGGTGCCTGGGGATCAATTAATGTTAGAGGCCGTATTTGAAAGAAGTAAACGTAATATTTGGTCATTTCAGTGTACAGCAACGGTAGAGGGTGAATTTGTAGCCAGTGCCATTATTCGTTGTGCGGCGGTTGGTGATAAGATTGATTGATCCAAAAGCAATCGTCGATGTTAATGCTGATATAGCAGCTGATGTCAAAATAGGGGCATTTTCGATTATTGGGCCTGAAGTGACGATTGGGGCAGGGACGGTGATTGAGCCGCATGTTGTCATGAAAGGGCCTGTGACTATCGGCGAAGATAATCATATTTATCAATTTGCATCAGTCGGGGAAGACCCGCAAGATAAAAAATATGCGGATGAAAAAACTAGCCTTGTTATAGGTGATAGGAATGTTATCCGTGAATTTGCCACATTGCATCGCGGTACTTTGCAGGATCACGGTGTTACTAAAATTGGCAATGATAATTTATTTATGGCGTATACCCATGTTGCACATGATTGTGTAATTGGTAATAATGTCATTATGGCTAATGGGGCTTCTTTAGCTGGGCATGTACATTTATGTAATGATGCTATTTTAGGTGGTTTTACTTTGGTGCACCAATTTACGCAAATTGGTACCTTTAGTTTTTCTGCTATGGGCAGTGCCATTACTCAAGATATTCCGCCTTATGTTATGGTTGGAGGTCGCCCAACACGGCCGCATGGCATCAATTCGGTAGGCATGGAACGTGCCGGTAGTACGCCTGAAGCAGTACGTTTGATTCGCAAGGCTTATAAGATACTGTATAAAAGTAACCTTAGAATGGAAGATGCGATAGAAGAAATGGAAGACTTAGCCGGTGAGTGTGATGAAATTTCAAATATGGTTAGTTTTTTGCGTAATGTATCACGCGGGATTCTACGGTAGTTGATTTATTTTGGCTAAAGCGAATGTACATGGCATTATTGCAGGGGTTGATGAGGTCGGCCGTGGCTGTATAGTAGGGCCGGTTGTTGCTGCTGCCGTTATATTTAATCCTAAACAGCCTATTTTAGGGCTAACTGATTCAAAAAAATTAACGGCTAAAAAACGCGAAATTTTAGCCGTGAATATTCGGCAACAGGCTTTGGCTTGGGCGATAGGAAGAGCAGAGCCTAGTGAAATTGATGCAATCAATATTCTGCAGGCTTCTTTATTGGCTATGGCGCGTGCAGTGCAATCTTTGCCGGTACGGCCTAGTTGGTTACAAATAGATGGCAATCAATATCCTAATGTGGATTATCCTGGTGAAACTATTGTGCAAGGTGATTTGTTGATACCTGAAATTTCAGCTGCTTCTATTTTGGCAAAAGTATACCGAGATAAGGAAATGGATATTTTAGATGCCATGTACCCCGGTTATGAATTT
>JALSIU010000242.1 GCA_026989715.1 Methylomonas sp. | reverse complement strand
CATGCCGAACATGCTTACACCAGAAAGTTATTGAGTGCTGTACCTGTATTGCAGTAAAGAAATATAGCTTATATTGTTCACTAACAGATAAAGTTAAATTTATTTAAAAATAAAGGTTTGGGAGAATAATCTCTGTACAGGACAAAAAAATTCATATCAACATAAGTCATTAATTTTTATGATAAAGAAAAATAACCAATCTATATAAATCAGTTACTTACAGAGTGTTTATATTTTTTGTCCTGTACAGAGGAGAATAATTTAGTTATTTGAGAGGGGAATCTATTTTTTTCTGAGTAATAAATGCTTGTCATGCTGTTGCCATAATCTCTGGCTATCATCATCGATGTTACTTAAATAACATAACTCTTGTAAGGAGAAAGTAGTGAATCCTAAAATTTTAGCCATAATGGTGCCGGCATTAGCATTGAATGCGCTCAGCATTCAAGCGGAGGACGCGCTTATGTTTTCCACTGCGCCTATACCCGTCAGTGATCTTGATAAACGTAGCATTTTGACCTCTCAATTTATTCAAGGTGGGGATGTCAGGGTTGATTTCAAATACAATACAATCATGCGTTCCGGCGATAACCCCGCTGGGTCTATGGCTCCGTTTGGAACAATATTTGATATAGAAGGCAAAGCAGTCACCACTGCGGATGGTGCCGTGAAAGTCTCAAATGATAATGACTTCTCATCACTTATTGTAGGAGAAGATAATAAAGTCTATATGGTTTCTCATTTTGAAACCCGACCTGCTGCGGTTTATTTAACAGAATTAAATCAAGACTCGACAACAGGAGAGTTAACGGCCAATAAAACACGTCCGTTGGATTTTTCGCATGTTAAGGGCGGCTGGGTGCATTGTGCCGGAAGCGTTGCACCATGGGGCAATCATATTGGTTCTGAAGAATACCCACCTGATGCAAAGCAATGGCGTGATAATACGATTGATGGTTATAACGCAGAAATGGTGCGTTATTTTCCAGTAGCAAGAGGGGCGACAACTGAAGCTTTACCAAGTTTGGCGAAGCAACATATGAACCCTTATGACTATGGTTATACACTTGAAATTGATGTTAAAAATTTTAATGACACCTCGGTTGTTAAGCATTATGCAATGGGGCGAGTAGCCATTGAGTTATCTTATGTTATGCCGAATGAAAAGACGGTTTATACCTCAGATGATGGCACCTATGTGGGCTTATTTCGATTTGAAGCAGATAATGCTAAAGATTTAAGCTCGGGTGAGCTTTTTGCGGCTAAATTTACACAAACATCCCCTTGGACAAGTGATGCAGAGCGTACTCAGCCTCTAGATGGTGGTGCGGGCAATATTAGCTGGATTAGCTTAGGTAAGGCCACAGACGCTGAAGTGAGAAGTATTATTGATAGCGGCGTTACTTTTTCTGATATTTTCTCAGAAGATGTTATGGGGTGTACTGCAATCAAAACGGGCTATGGTGATGAGTGTTTGAAAATCAATGCAGGCATGGAAAAAGCGGCTTCACGCTTGGAAACACGCCGTTATGCAGCTTTGAAAGGGGCTACGACTGAATGGGAGAAAATGGAAGGGATTACGCTTGATGAATCAACGAATACTATGTATCTAGCCATGTCTCGAGTGCGTAAGGGAATGAGTGATGGTGTTGGGGATATCAGTGTTCCTTATAATTATTGTGGAACGGTGTATGCGTTGGATTTGGATGAGAATTATCTTGCAAGTAATATGCGTGGTGTCGTTTCAGGTGTACCGCGTTTATTTAAGTATGGTGCGGTAGAAGATAATCCGTATCCGGACAATAGCCCTTATGCTGGAAATAAATGTGATGTGCAAGCAATTTCTGAACCTGATAATGTGACTTTTATTCCAAGGTTTGATACTTTAATAATTGGTGAGGATACGAGTAAACATCAAAATGATATGATTTGGTCTTACAATGTTAAGTCAAAGAATTTAACTCGTATTTTAACAACACCATATGGTTCAGAGACAACCTCTCCCTATTTTTACCGTAATGTAAAGGGTTTTAGTTATTTAATGACGGTTGTTCAGCACCCTTTTGGTGAATCTGATCAAGATGCCTTAAAAGTCAATAAAGAGGCGCGAGGATACACTGGATATATGGGGCCTTGGGGCGGCTACTAATTTTTATTCTGAGTATTC
>JALSIU010000241.1 GCA_026989715.1 Methylomonas sp. | reverse complement strand
TAAAACACTTGTGCTAGGCGTTGATCATCAAAAAGATAAAGCGACTAAGTCAGGTGATGATTATACAAAAAATAGCCGTAATAACACCGGTATGTATGGCGAATTATCAGGTTCAGCGGGAGTATATGATTATCAAATATCACTGAGAACAGATGATAACCAGACCTTCGGAAGATTTAATACGGGAAGCTTATCGCTCAGTAAAAAGATTGGAAATAGCCGTTTAACGGCATCGTACGGAACAGCATTTAAAGCGCCAACCCTAAATGAGCTTTACTGGCCTAGCACTCCGTTCTTTGTAGGTAATCCTGATCTTCAGCCAGAGGAATCAAAAACGTTTGAAGTCGGTCTAAAAACAAAGCTAGGAAAAGGTCGTTTCAATGCGAGTATTTTCCAATCAAAAATCAGCAACCTTCTTGCATATCAATTTCCGACGACTGCAAATATCAAAAATGCAGAAATTGATGGGCTTGAACTTGGATATAGTAGGAATATAGGCGCGTTAAATCTAAATACGAATGTAACCTTGTTAAACCCTCGGGATACTGACTCAGGAGAAGTGCTTGCCAAAAGAGCGAAGCAAACACTTAAAATTAATTTAGATCGTGATTTTGGTCGTTTTTCAATGGGTGCATCATTGCTAGGAAAAAGCAAAAGAGCGGCTAGTTTCGGTAGTGGATTGGCGGGGTATGGCGTAGTTGATTTACGTTCATCTTATAAAATCACCAAAAATGTAGAGCTTCAGTTAGATGTTAATAATGTTTTAGACAAAGAGTATAAAACCACAAGTGGTTACGATACGGATGGAAGAAACTTTATGATCAGCGTCAGTTACAAATAAAAACTATCAAGAGTAGTCTTTTGGGCTACTCTTATGTTTAGGAGTTTTACAAATGAACACATTAACAAAAAACCAAACATGGCTAGTTGCAGGCTTATTACTTGCAGCTCTAATCCTCACGCGTTCACATTTCATTACTCACTTTCAAGATGCCACTTGGGCGATCTTTTTTATGTTGGGTTTTTATGTGCGTAAAGCGATTGGCTTCCCTATTTTTTGGTTGGTTACTTTTGCGATCGATCTATTGGTGATTGAATCTAAAGGCGGAGAAAGTTTCTGCTTTACGGTTTCTTATCCGTTTTTGATTCCTGCTTATGCATCGCTTTGGTTCGCGGGGCGTTGGTTTGCTGGGCGTTACAGCGAGAATTTGCGTGGACTACTTTATTTTGTCGGCGCGGCAGTGGTTGGTATTACGGTTTGCGATATTATTTCTAGCGGCGGTTTTTACTGGTTCTCGGGTCGTTTTGAGAATGTAAATATCAATGAGTTTGCTGGGCGTATTGCTCGTTACTTGCCCATGTATATGAAAACCACGCTGATCTATTTAGCGGGTGCTGCTGTTTTACATATGATCGTTATTCAAGCAGGAAAACTGCGCGACAAGGCTCATCAATCCTAAATGCAGTGATTTGCATGATGGCGCGTGTTTAAACTTTCATTTAATAGCTACAAAGCAGAAGACACTTACTGGAGATCAAGCTTGCTCGTTAGGTTTGATTCTCCCGTAACGTTTCTGTGCGCGGGTGATCAAGTCTGCTTGAATGATCAATATTCCATTGGCAATCAATGCATCAATCATAGTTTTGATAGTGCCGCTATCAAAACCCTAAAAAACGAACCCCTCGATGATTGGCTAAGCGCCGAACTTGCAAGCCTTAAGGTAAAATGCCCCACCATTTTGACCGCAGTACAGGCAGAAAAATACCATTGTGTGAGTGAAGTAGTAAGTGGCGATTTGAAAGTCTCGGCAATTACTACCGCTGGCATAAAATCAAATGCTGTCAATGTGCATCACGATAGAAAGTTAGAGGCTGATGTCGCAAAGAATCAGGGAAATAAAGAGAAAAACAAAAGGGCAAACATAGGGACGATTAATATCGTGCTATGTATTAATGTTCCGCTAACAGAAACAGCCATGGCGCAGGCGCTGGGTATTGTTTACGAAAGTAAAGCATCACTGTTTTATGATAATAACTGGAAGAGCGCCTATTCCGATAATATCGCCACAGGCACAGGCACGGACTCTGTCATTATTGCCTCAAGTATAAATGCCGATACTGGTGTTGATACCGATGCTGGTATTGATAGCAATGTAAAAAAAGTGAATTACACGGGTTCTCATTCTGTAATAGCAGGGA
>JALSIU010000240.1 GCA_026989715.1 Methylomonas sp. | reverse complement strand
GTCCGGTAGCCAGCGTAACCGCTCCATTGCCAGTTCTATTTGTGTGATACGTTGGCTAAGTGGCGTATTTAAAACAGCCAGTGTTTGCTTGCCGATAATCCCATCCCCCTGTAATCCGTGCGCTATTTGTAGCTTGCGAATTTTGTTGGCCATGCTCTCTGTATAGAGAGTCTGTGTGGTTTGTATGCTAGGAATGGCATGCTGCACATCGGTATTGAGGGCATTTAGGTAATGCTCTAATAGGCTGATTTGGGAGGATCTGTCACCCGGGTGTAATGATTTTTCAAATTGGAAAAAGACCGGCTTTGTAAAGTATTGATTGAGACGATGGTATTTTGCTAAGGCTTTTTTTAAGTATTGGTAGGGGGCTAGTTTAGGCTCAAATTCTGCAAGCAGTGCGGGGAGTGTTTGGGTTTTTAGGGCGTGGTAAATGGGTGTGGCGAAGTTGATGCGCTTTTTTGCAGGCAAATCAAAGTTGAGCTGTTTGGGGTTGACGCGGCCATCATGTAAATCATGCAAATAACGTAATAAATTTAAACTTAAAGCGGTATCAAATACGGCAAATTCATAAAAGCTGGGGTTGCTGTGTTGGAGTTTGTACCAATGTTCGCTGAGTAGTTCGGTGCTGTAATCATGGCTGTTAAGGCCATCTCTTGAGGCTTGGCTAAAATGTGTTAGCAGTTGATTGATTTGCGCAACTGGGTGTTCTGTATTGAACCATACTAGCTGGTTTAGGTTAAGCCGGTATAGGCTTTGCAGTGAATTTTGTTCATATTGAGTAATGGTGCGGTTATAGTACGGGTGTATCGGTATATTGAGGAGCTGTGCAATGGTGCTGTGGCCGGCAGGGAGTTGTTGCATTTGCGCCTGTGCAGGCGCTGCTAACAAAGCACAGATGATTAACAGGCTTCTAAGTTGCAAATTCATAAATAGCTCTACCTGCGGTGAAAAAAGAGTGTAGGTGTATCGTTTGCGCTGTTTTGTTACTCGTTTTCTTCCTCATGCTCTTCGTCGTCCTTATCATGCCCTAAGTCAGAAATTTCTTTGAGCCTAGAGATGACTTTAAAGTTTAAGCTAGCTTCAGGGTATTCGCCTTGACTGTTTTTATGCCCGACTTCAACACCTGTCAGTATGCCGAGTGCTTCATTGACCGTTGCCACAGCATAGATTGCAAATTTATTGTCGGCGACGGCATCAATAATATTTTGTTTCAGCATTAAATTACGTATATTGGCCTTAGGTATGATACAGGCTTGCTTACCTGTTAAACCTCGAGCATTACACAATTTAAAAAAACCTTCAATTTTTTCATTGACCCCACCAATGGCTTGTACTTCACCATATTGATTGATGGAGCCGGTTACGGCAAAACTTTGCTCGATAGGGGTTGCTGTTAAGGCAGAAATTAGGCAACATAATTCTGCCAGTGACGCGCTATCACCATCAATATGTCCATAGGATTGTTCTAATGCAATACTGGCAGAGATGGCGAGTGGGAATTCTTGGGCATAACAACTGCCTAAATAGCCTGTTAAAATCATCACGCCTTTAGAATGAATGGAAAGCCCTAATTCCGCTTCGCGCTCAATATCGACAATTCCGCGTGAGCCGGGATAAACGGTCACCGTAATACGAGACGGTGCGCCAAAGCTACTGCCGCCTACTTCGAGTACGGTTAGACCGTTAATCTTACCAACAGTACTGCCGGAGGTATCAATTAAAATGGTGCCATCTAACATATCATCCAAAATACTTTGTGCGATTCTGCCATTGCGATATTCTCGGGCGTTGAGTGCTTTCTCGATATGTTCTTTATCAATATGGGATGTGGTACAAAGAAAGTTGGCCTCGCCAATAATTTCCAGGGCATCGTTGATATGTGCTGAAATACGCTGTTGATGTTCGGCAAGGCGACAATTATGCTCCAATAAACTAATGATAGCCGCTTCCGTCAGTGGTTTTGCCCCTGAATCATGGGATTGTTGTTGCATGAGCTGTGCAAAGCTTTGCATATTGGCGGGCGTGCGCGGAATATCGTAATCAAAATCCGCTAAGATGCGGAACATTTCATTAAATTCACTATCATAGTCTTGCAATAGATAATAAATATCCCGAGAACCGACCAGGATGATTTTGATATTAAGTGGAATCACTTCAGGCTTTAAGGTCACCGTGTTAATGCCCAGCTCAGAATAGGGGGATTCGATTTCAATACGTTCTGCTTTTAAGGCGCGTTTTAGTCCTTCCCATACAAAGGGAAACTCTAAGAGTTTGTCTGCATCGAGAATTAAATAACCGCCATTGGCTTTATGTAATGAACCGGCGCGAATAAGTTGATAGTTGGTGGTTAATGCACCTTGCTCACTGTTATATTCAATGCGCCCAAATAAGTTTTGATAAGTCGGGTTAGGTTCATAAATGACGGGCGCACCGATAGATTCTTTATAATCCACCAAGATATTAGGGTGGTATTGATCCTTTAGGAGTTGCTTTTTAAGGCTATCACTGAGACCTTCTAAGGTCTTATTTTGCATAAAGAGATCTTTAATGGTCTCGCCAATATCTTTTTTAATTTCATTCAGGTAAGTGATGATACTGTCGATATTTTGATATTGTTGTTTTAATTCTTTAAATAAGGGCGAGATAGCCATGCGAATCGTTGCATTATCCAGCTGACGATTTTTATCAACAAGTGCGCGTCGCCATTGTGGGAGTTCAAGTAGTACATCACCTAAATAATCCTCCAGCACTTCGGTATCTTTATGAAAGGTTTCGCGTTCTGTTTGGGGGAGTTGATTAAATTGTTCTTCATCTAAGACTTTTTGTGCACGAATGGGGGCAAAGGTAATGGCATCGGTATCACGAAATAAGGCAATATTTTTTTCTTTGGCCGCTTTTTCAACAAGGTCAATGGCATTATTGTAGCGTTGGCTAAAAGAACGCTCGATAGCGGTCTTTTTTTGCTGATAACTGGGGCTTTCAAAGGCGGCAGGAAAGGTTGCAATAAGGTTGTCAAGCAAGGTATTAATATCTTTGCAAAAATCTTGCGCTTGCCCCGCCGGCAATTCTATGGCGACAGGTTCGCGGTGGTTCTCAAAGTTCTCGACATAGGCATAAGCAGGCGGTGTTTCTTGGTTTTGCGAGATGGGGGTAAGGTGATTGGTAATCATGGATAAACGCCCGGTACCAGGCTCGCCCATGACATAAATATTATAGCCCGGGTTTTGCATGGCAATACCAAAACTTAGCGCTGATTGCGCTCTTTCCTGACCAAGAATATTTGTCATTTGAGTCTCTTGGTTATCGGTGAGAGCGGCGTAATCTGATGGAACAATTTGTAGTTTTAATGCGCTAGTGGGTAGTTTTAGCTGGTCAGTCATATCCAATTTATGTATGCAGTAAGGCAAGATTTATGATTTTAGCATTGATGCTCTATTATTGTGTGATAATTAAAATGATTCAAATAGTGCGGAGACCGTTATGGATAAACAAGCGTTGTTGCGTGAAATGGCAGAGGCTAAAGTGCTGATTAATACATTGCATATTTTACTGACAGAAATCACGATGTTGCAGCCATTGCAAGAAATGATAGAGGCTATCAATGTTGCGATTGATGAATTGCACAAGGTGGTGAGTGACTCTGCAGATAAGGCATTACTTGATTATGCACAGGAGTCGGATGCATTACGCTATTTAGATGAAGTGGTTGATCTAGATCCGATTAGTGAACTGGAAGTGCAATTTTTTGGTGTGCTGGACAGTATGACTGAAAATGAACTGACGCTATTTTTGATGCAAATATTAGATAAGATTGAGGCAAACTATACACAATTGATTGAAAAACTGCATGCGATGAATGCCTTATTGAGTATCGCCGATGACAATAATACTTAATCGTTAAGCAACCTGCGCATGGCAATGACGATGCGCAGGTTGCTTCTTTGGTATTTAGCGTTTTTGTTAACGATGATTTTGTAGTGCCGCAATACGCTCTTCTAGGGGCGGATGACTCATAAATAATTTTTTAACACTACCGCCATTAATGGCAAAAGCTGCAAATTGCCCTGGTAATTCTTGTGGCTCATGGGCGCGTTGCAGTGCGCGTAATGCCGCAATCATTTTTTCTCTACCGGCTAAATTAGCGCCGCCGGCATCTGCTTTGAATTCACGGTAACGTGAGAACCACATGACCAAAATGGAAGCCAAAAAGGAGAGTGCTATTTGTGCTATCATTTGGACGACATAGTAACCGATACCGTGACCTTCTTCTGTTTTGAAAATAACCCGGTCAACGACATGGCCAATAATGGTTGCAAAGAAATAAACAAAGGTATTGACCACGCCTTGCATCAATGCCATGGTAACCATGTCGCCATTAGCGACGTGTGACATTTCATGACCAATAACGGCTTCTACCTCATCAGACGACATTGACTGCAGTAGGCCGGTGCTGACGGCAACCAATGAGCTGTTTTTGGTCATGCCCGTAGCAAAGGCATTGGCATCAGGTGTTTGAAAAATGCCCACTTCAGGCATATCAATACCAAGCTCTTTGGCTTGACGTGCCACTATATTAACCAACCATTGCTCTGTTTGGTTTTGTGGTCGTTCAATAACCTGTACTCCCATACCCCGTTTGGCTGACCATTTTGACATGGCCAAGGATATAAAAGAGCCTGACATGCCAATCACGCCTGACATAATCAATAGGGCATTTAGATTTAGGTCTACGCCGTTAGCATCTAAAATACCGCCTAAGCCTAATACACTGAAAACGATGCTAATAACAATCATAATAGCGATATTAGTCGCTAAAAAAAGAAAAATTCGAAACATATTGTTTGCTCCTTAAATAGTATGAATATATTTGATATATAGTGGTGCCAATAAGATAAAATTGCAATATGAATTAAGGAGTCAAGATGAAAAAAGAATTTAAAGTCCTTGCCAAAGAAACGAAATATGCCGGTTTTTTTAGTTTGAATTGCTATCAAGTACAACACACTTTATTTGCGGGGGGCTGGAGTGAGGTTTTGACGCGCGAGTTATTTCAGCGAGGTAATTGCGTTGCGGTATTACTGTATGACCCTGATGTCGATAAATTGGTAATTATTGAGCAATTTCGCATGGGGCCTATGGGACAAGCAAATCGGCGTGAACGTGCATGGTTGCTAGAAATTGTAGCCGGGGCAATAGAAGAAGGCGAAACGGCAGAGGCGGTGGCTTTTAGGGAATCAAAAGAAGAAGCAGGCTGTGTTGTGCAAGAGATGCACTTGATTAACGAATTTTATACATCGCCCGGCGGCACTTCAGAGCGTATTTCCTTATTTTATGGCCGTATTAATGCCGAAGAGGTCGGCGGAATTCATGGCCTGGATGCGGAGCATGAAGATATTTTAGTTTCAACGGTCAGTTCAGCGGAAGCCTATGCAATGATTAATGATGGACGGATTGAATCGGCTATCCCTATTATTGCCATACAATGGTTAGTGTTGAATAAAGATAAATTATGCCATTAAAGCCGGTAAAATAACGCGCTCACCTAGCTTGGTGAAATAATACGGCAGGTAAGGTTTGCATAGCGATTCGAACGCCTCACTTGCTTTGTCCCACTTTCTCTACAGGAGTTTATAGATTTGTCACACGTTCAGGATATAACGAGCCCGATGTCGTCATTGGAGCGACGCGCCACTTTATCATTATCCAGCATTTATGCTTTGCGTATGCTGGGTCTTTTTATGATTTTACCCGTTCTTTCTTTGTTTGCCGAGTCATTAGAAGGCGCTACGCCTTTATTGATTGGATTGACGGTTAGTATTTACGGCTTAAGTCAGGCTATATTGCAAATACCTTTTGGGTTGCTATCGGATCGATTTGGGCGGAAAAAGATTATTATTATCGGTTTACTCTTATTTATTACGGGCAGTGTTGTGGCGGCATTATCCACAACGATTTATGGTGTGTTAATAGGGCGTGCTTTACAGGGAAGTGGCGCGATTGCAGCGGCCATTATGGCACTGGTTGCCGATTTAACAACAGAAATACATCGCACTAAAGCTATGGCAATGATTGGTGCTAGTATTGGCATTTCTTTTGGGGTGGCGATGACTTTAGGGCCGGTTATTGCCGGTTTTTCAGGTATTCAAGGTATCTTTTGGTTGACGGCCGTTTTATCGTTTTTGGCAATTTTTGTAGTGTTGTATATTGTGCCTAACCCGAAGCATAGCAAAGTGCATCGTGATGCAGAATTAGTGCCTGAGCAATTTACAACGGTCTTAAAGAATGCAGATTTGTTGCGCTTGGATTATGGTATTTTTATCCTGCATCTGATGTTGACCGCCAGTTTTATTATTGTTCCGTTATTGTTACGGGATGCCGGCTTAATGGCTGCTGATCATTGGATGGTGTATTTGCCGGTGTTGGTCACTTCAATGGCGGTGATTATTCCCTTTATCATCTTAGCCGAGAAAAAAAGAAAAATGAAAGCTGTTTTTATTGGCGCAGTAGCAACGTTAGTGATAGCCAATATCATCATGTATTACTTGCATTTTAACTTATACGCTTTAATTGCCGGCTTATGGGTTTTCTTTTGTGGCTTTAATTTATTGGAAGCGACCTTACCATCATTAATTTCTAAAACTGCACCTGGAAACTTAAAAGGGACGGCTATGGGAGCTTATTCTAGCTCGCAATTTATGGGGGCTTTTATTGGTGGAACCTCGGGGGGCTGGATTTATGGTGAGTGGGGCGTTGGTTATGTCTTTTTATTTTGTGCTGTCGCGGCTAGCTCTTGGTTGTTGGTTGCGCTATTTATGAACCCACCACAATATTTAGCCAATCTTTTGATTTCGACCGAAGCGGTTGCCACAGAGGATTTAGAGGCTTTTATTGAGCGCATTAAAGCGGTTGCAGGCGTTGCTAGTGTAACTTGGCAAGAAAGTGAGCAGGTGATTTATTTAAAAGTAGATAATGCATCTTTGGATAAAGATGCCTTGCAGTCATTGTTGGGCTGATTGCAAAAGAGTGAATCATATTAACTCATTGAGTATTTGTTAATACAAATCAAGCGGGTCAATATCTAAAGACCAGCGTACTTTTCGCGCTTGCTTGAGTTTGCTGATGTGCGGTAATAACTCTTTGAGTAAACCATGTAAATACTTGCGTTGCTTGTGCTGTAATAATAATTGAAATCTGAATTGCCCGATACGTTTAGCCATCGGTGCGGCAACAGGCCCTAAAATTAATACGTCATAGCGATTATATTGGTCGATAATGGCTATGACGGCATTTAAAAAATCTAATGGGATATGTTGATCATGTGCATGGGCGCGGAGTAAAGCTTGATAACTATAGGGCGGCAATTCTGCCTCTTCGCGCTCTGCTAAAGCCGCCTGTGCGAAAGCTTGATAGCCGTGGTAAATCAAAGTATTGAGTAATGGATGCTCAGGTTGCCGGGTTTGCATAATGACACGGCCTTTTTTATCCGCCCGTCCTGCGCGTCCTGCTACTTGTGTTACCAATTGCGCCAATCTTTCGGGGGCATGGTAATCAATACTAAATAAACCACTATCAGCATCGAGTAATACTACCAGTGTGACATTCGGGAAGTGATGGCCTTTTGCCAGCATTTGTGTGCCTAGGATAATATCTATTTTACCTTGATTGATGGCATCTAGGTACTGCTCTAATGCGCCTTTGCGTTGTGTACTGTCTCGGTCTAAGCGTACTGTGGCGTGTTCTGGAAATAGGCTGCGCAAGACATTTTCGACCCGTTCAGTGCCTAAACCGAGTGGTTTGAGCTCGTAGGCTTTACAGGCAGGGCATTGCTTAGGGAGAGTTTGTTCGCTGCTGCAGTGATGACAGCGTATTTTTTGTTGCTGATAATGTACAACCAAATTGCTATCACAACGTGGGCATTGTGCTACCCAGCCACAGCCATGACAAATCAGTGTAGGGGCGAAACCGCGCCGATTTAAAAACAGTAGCACTTGCTCTTTTTTGGCTAATGTATTTTTGATTTCTTGAATGAGTGCTGGGGATAGACCTTCTTGCAATTTTTGATTTCTAATATCCAATAAAGCTAAGTGAGGCGGGCTGGCATTGCCGGCACGTTTGGGCAAGCGTAATAACTGATAGCGTTTTTGGGCGACATTATAGAGGCTTTCCAGTGAGGGTGTTGCTGAACCAAGGACAATAGGAATATTGAGCATTTTTGCACGCACGATGGCAATATCCCGCGCCGAAAAGCGAAAGCCTTCTTGTTGTTTAAATGAGCTATCATGCTCCTCATCTAAAATAATCAGCCCTAGCTTAGGTATTGGGGTGAGTAATGCAGAGCGAGTACCTAACAAGATGGCACTGTTGTTTTTCTGCATATTAAGCCAAGCATTTTGCCGTTGGGTTTCGTTGTGTTTGGAATGATAGGTTTCAATCGCAACGCTAAAGCGTTGTTTAAAGCGGGCTTCTAATTGGGGGGTTAGCGTAATTTCAGGCAGAAGCACCAGTATTTGTAATTTATTGGCAAGTACCTTTTCAATAATTTGTAGGTAAACTTCTGTTTTGCCGCTACCTGTTACACCCTCTAATAAATAAACGGTAAATTTATCCAAGTGTGCCGTAATGGTGTCAATGGCTTGTTGCTGTTGTGTGTTGGCTTGTAAAGGCGTTTGTTTTGTGAGTTGCTTGACTGGTAAACTGGGTTTGCTTGTTTCTTCGATTAAATTTTTTGTCAGTAGAGCTTTGAGTGCAGGTCGCCACAGTTTGAAATGTGCCGCAATGTTCGCATGGCTTTGTGCACTTGCTTGTGCTTTAAAATATTGCAAAAGTGCAAGTTGCTTTGGGGCTTTGTGTAGCTTTTGTGTCTTAATGGTTTTGCCGGTCGTCGTTAGCTGAAAATAAGGCACTTGTTTGAGTTCGCCCGGCTGGCCTTTACGTAATCTTGTTGGAAAAGCACTCATAAAAACATCGCCAATAGGGTGGTGATAATAAGTGTGTGCCCAGTAGAGCAGTTGCAGGTCTTGGTTTGTTAAGAGCGGGGTGCGGTCAATTACCGTTTCGGCATGTTTTAGTTTCCGGCTCTCTATATTGCTGTTGTGGTTAAGCTCTAAGATGAGGCCGGTTTTGGTATTTTTGCCAAAGGGGACTTTTATACGCAAGCCAATTTGTAGCTGAGAGAGGGGATAGTTTTTTGGGGGGAGGTAATCAAATAAACGATTAATAGGAATCGGCAAGGCTACGCTTAAAATAATGAGAGTTGGGCTATTCAATGTGAACCTTTCATATAATAGAAATCGAGTATGTCGCTGTTAAAGCACAATAATGATTGAGGGTTGATATGGCTAAAAAAGTGATGCATCAAGCCTGTGGATAACTTTGTGTATAAGACGGGGAAAAGTGAGTGTAAGCCTTGGTTTTACTGAGGAGCGATTAAATTTATAGAACCATCAATATTTGTTTTTTATATTTAAAATCAGAGTGTTGTATTTTTTGTTGTCGTTTTTATAGCGTAACATACTTCAGAGTGATGCATCATTTTATGCAAAATAATAATTGTGTGTAAAGTGAAAAAATAAAAATAAACAGGTTGACAGTGCTAATTGTTGTTAAGGGCTAAAAATGGGTATTTTGGCCAGCCGTATCGCACGAAAGATTAGACTTAGCGTATTTTATTAATGAATATTCGATATAAAAATGCTAACTCCTTATCAATGTTCAATAAAAAGTTATGGACAGGCTGTGGATAACTCTGTGTATAAGCTGAGTAAGAGTGGTTATCAGTTGTTGTTTTAGGGCTTATCTAGTCAGTTTTGTTGAATGCTAATAATACATATAATATATATTTATCAGTTGGTTATATTTATTTCAATCTGTTTTGAGGAGAGAGCACCGGCTGTGCTGCTATGTTATTGTTTGGTAGATGACATTGTGGGTAAAAGTTAGGAGAGTATAGTTAAGGTGTGCATAAGGGGCAGAGAAATAGGTGCTTGATTTGCACCTATTCTTGTCTTTTTGTATGTCAGCGGCCGTACAAAGTTAGGCTAAGGAATTAGCATGCCACGAATAGTAAAGTATAGAAGTGCGGCCATAATAGCAGAGGTCGGCACAGTAATAACCCATGCCGCGGCTATTTTATACACATGAGAGCGTTTGACTAATTGATCTTTATATACTTTTTTAAGTTTCTTGCGTTCTTTTTTAGTAAATTCGCTACCTTGTTTTTGTGTTTTTAGTTCAGCCAGCATTTTAGATTTATGAGCAATATCTGCTTTTTTAAAGGAATCTAAAAAGGCCTCGGTTGCTTCAGGGTCTAAATGTTCATGATGTTTCCTGATTTCATCTAAACGCTTAGCATCTGTTCGTTTTAAATATTCCCGTAAAAAACCAACGCCAAAAATAGCTCCTACAGCAATATGTGTTGAACTAACAGGTAGGCCGAGCTGACTGGCAATAATGACGGTAATGGCTGCCGCCATGGACACGCAGAAGGCGCGCATTTTATCCAGTTCGGTGATTTCACTACCCACGGTACGAATCAGTTTTGCACCATATAAAGCCAAGCCAATTGAAAGTCCCAAAGCACCGATTAACATAACCCAAATAGGAATAGCTGCTTTTTTGGCGATACCACCACTATTAATGGCATCATTAATTGCGGCTAAAGGCCCTACTGCATTAGCAACATCATTCGCGCCATGAGCAAAGCTTAAAAAGGCTGCCGCAAAAATTAATGGGATAGTAAATAAGGTGTTAACACTTGCTTTTGAATTATCCAGTGCTGTGGCTGCTTTATTAATAAGTGGACGAATAGCGAAATAAAGCGTTAACGCAATGGCAAAAGCAATGGAACCTGCCACCATAAAATCTACTTTCCAGATTTTTTTCAGACCTTTTAAAATGAGGTAGGTTGAAAATGCCCAAATCATTAAAGCAATTAAAAGGGGCACAATGCGTTTGGCGGCGGCAAGCATATCACTTTGGTAGGTAATGGTGCGTTTAATAACGTATAAAAATAGAGCCGAAATAATGCCGCCTAATACCGGTGAAATAACCCAACTTGCCGCAATCTTGCCAAATACCGCCCAGTTGGCAATGCCAAAGCCGCCCGCTGCAATTCCTGCACCTAGAACACCGCCAACGATGGAGTGAGTCGTTGAGACAGGCGCATTAAAAAAGGTCGCAATATTGAGCCAAATGGCCGCTGCTAATAATGCCGCCAGCATCAGCCAAATAAAAGTATCTGAATCGTTGATTAATGAGGGGTCAATAATGCCTTTTTTGATGGTACTAACCACTTCGCCCCCTGCCAGCAGTGCACCCGCTGATTCAAATACCATGGCAATCAAAATGGCACCTAACAGCGAAATGGCCTTTGAGCCGACTGCAGGCCCCACATTATTGGCAACATCATTGGCACCAATATTGAGTGCCATATAACCACCGATAATTGCTGAAACAAGCAAAAATGTATGGTTAGGGATATTTCCCATTGAGGTGCTGATAAAAAGCCCAATGGCAATTAAAAATAGCAGTGCCCCCCCTAATCTAAGTATTTCCAAGCGCATTTTTGCCCCCTTGTTTTCGACGGAATTTAATTGATCAATATCCATACATTTTCTCTTAAAGGTTGGTCATTATAATGACCGATAACAGCGAATTATAATAACAAAAAAACATATATGTTACGGCAGTAATATTACATTAATATGACAAATGTAATAATCAAGAGGAGTGGGTATTTTTCTACCTTAAATTTATAATGGTATTTAGTGGGTTTGCAGTATTTGTTTGCAATAAAGTGCAATTTCTATTATGTTGTATTGTTTATTGAAGGCTAGGGGTGCTTCTTAAAATCGAAGCTGAGAGAAAACCCTTTGAACCTGAGACCAGCTAATACTGGCGTAGGAAAGCCCCATGCACTTCCTTGCGCCTTGTTCTATTGAAATTGGAGAGATACATGAGCGCAGTCCTTAAAGATATTACCTCGACGGATACGAATAGTGTAAAAATTGATTCCTATCCTGCATCAGAGAAAGTTTATATCGAGGGCAGTCGTCCTGATATTCAAGTTCCCATGCGTAAAATTACGCTATCCGATACCCCCGCACACTTCGGAGCAGAAAAAAATACACCTCTATTTGTCTATGACACTTCAGGTGTTTATACCGACCCTAATGTTGACGTTGATTTGCAAAAAGGTTTAGCCGCGATTCGTGCGGCTTGGATTGCTGAGCGTGATGATACTGAGGAACTGGACGGTCCTACTTCTGATTTTGGTAAAGAGCGTTTACACGACCCTGAAACGGCGGATATGCGTTTTGAACATATTCGCAAACCTCGTAGAGCGAAAGCCGGCAAAAATGTTTCCCAAATGCATTATGCACGCCAAGGTATTATTACGCCGGAAATGGAGTTTATTGCCATTCGCGAAAATCAAAATATGGCGGAAATGCGTGACCTCTATAAAGGCCAGCATAAAGGTCAGTCGTTTGGTGCCTCAATCCCTGAGGAGATTACCCCTGAATTTGTGCGTGATGAAGTGGCGCGTGGCCGAGCGATTATCCCATTAAATATCAATCACCCGGAAGTAGAGCCGATGATTATTGGGCGTAACTTCTTGGTCAAAATCAATGGTAACTTAGGTAACTCGGCGGTTACTTCTTCTATTGATGAAGAGGTCGAAAAAATGCTGTGGGGTATTCGTTGGGGTGGCGATACCATTATGGATTTATCGACCGGTAAAAACATTCATGAAACTCGTGAGTGGATTTTGCGTAACTCACCTGTACCCATTGGTACAGTGCCTATTTATCAAGCACTTGAAAAAGTAGACGGCAAAGCCGAAGACCTGACTTGGGAGATTTTTCGTGATACCTTGATTGAACAGGCTGAGCAAGGCGTAGATTACTTTACCATTCATGCCGGCGTACGTTTACACCATGTGCCGATGACTGCCAAGCGTATGACAGGCATCGTCTCGCGCGGTGGTTCTATCATGGCAAAATGGTGTTTGGCGCATCACACAGAGAGCTTTTTATACACGCATTTTGAAGACATTTGTGAAATCATGAAAGCCTATGATGTTTCTTTCTCATTAGGGGATGGCTTACGTCCCGGTTCAATTTATGATGCTAATGATGAAGCGCAATTTGCCGAGTTGGAAACATTAGGTGAGCTAACCCAAATTGCTTGGAAGCATGATGTGCAAGTGATGATTGAAGGGCCGGGACATGTGCCACTGCATATGATTGAAGAAAATATGACCAAGCAATTGGCAGACTGTGACGAAGCTCCTTTCTACACCTTAGGCCCGCTAACAACGGATATTGCACCTGGCTACGATCATATTACCTCTGTTATTGGCGCGGCTAATATCGGCTGGTACGGGTGTGCCATGTTGTGCTATGTCACCCAAAAAGAGCATTTAGGTTTGCCTAATAAAGAAGATGTACGCGAAGGTATTGTGACTTATAAAATTGCGGCACATGCGGCTGATTTGGCAAAAGGCCATCCAGGGGCGCAGGCGCGTGATAATGCCATGTCGAAAGCGCGTTTTGAATTCCGTTGGGAAGACCAGTTTAATATCGCTTTAGACCCTGAAAAAGCACGTTCATTCCATGATGAAACCTTGCCTAAAGATTCCGCTAAAATTGCGCATTTTTGCTCTATGTGTGGCCCGCATTTTTGTTCAATGAAAATCTCACAAGATGTGCGTGAATATGCCAAAGAAAAAGGCATTAAAGATGAAGAAGAGGCATTGCGCTTAGGGATGGATGAGAAATCCCAGCAATTTATTGACGAAGGTGCTGAGGTTTATCATAAGGTTTAATTATGCCTGATTAGCTTTTGGGCTGCACAGTTCCCGTATGGATTATGTTGGCTGTGCAGTATATTTTGTTAGGTTGCTGAAATTTGTCAATTTGAAAATTGAATGAAGATAAGAATTAAAAATATTATTGAGAGCACAGAAACGCTTCAAGGTAAAATTTTTGCTTTTACTGTTCAAATTTTAATTATCATTTCATTAGTTACATTTTCAATCAGCACCTTACCTAATTTGACAGAATCATCACGGCAAATATTACAAGCAATAGAAATGATCACGGTGGTCATTTTTACCGTTGAATATATTTTAAGAATTTATGTATCGGACAATAAATTTAAGTTTATTTTTAGCTTTTTTGGGATTATTGATTTAATCGCAATCCTCCCTTTTTATATTGCTTCAGGTTTTGATTTGCGAGCTATAAGAGCTTTGAGATTACTTCGATTGTTTCGCATACTAAAACTTTTAAGATATAGCAAAGCGATAAATCGATTTCATAGGGCATTTTTTATTGCAAAAGAAGAGCTCATACTCTTTTTCTTTGTATCTGTTATTTTGTTATATCTATCCGCTGTTGGAATATATTATTTTGAAAATGGAGCACAACCAGAGCAATTTAAATCTGTTTTCCATAGTCTATGGTGGGCAGTAGCAACATTAACGACAGTAGGTTATGGCGATATTTACCCAATCACAGCAGGAGGGCGGATTTTTACATTTTTTGTTCTTATGGTGGGGCTTGGCGTTGTTGCTGTTCCAGCAGGGCTTATTGCATCAGCTTTATCCAAGGCGCGTAGTGAAGATGACTATCGAGAAAACAAATGAGATACCGAAAACCAAGCTTAAAAACTATTCTTGGAATAACTAAAGCTAAAAGAAAAATTAAAAAAGATTTAGGCATTTATGAAGTAACAAAAATAATTAATTTCTCCAAAAATGCCAAAAGAAAAATTAAGCGAAGTCTAGGGTATGAATCTGAAATAATGAAAATGTTTAGGTTTCTTAGACGTATTTTGAAATGAATATCAGCACGATAGGTTGTAGCAAGAAACGAGCCCCATATTTTTGCTTGTGATGTTAGTCGGTTGCACAGCTTGTTACACCAGTCAATTCAATC
>JALSIU010000239.1 GCA_026989715.1 Methylomonas sp. | reverse complement strand
ACTCACGTTAACTCCCTTTTAATTAAATACTAACAGCTAATGCATTTATACTTGTGGGCCAGCTTTTGTGTAATCAAAGCCATCCCCCGAATCGGTATACTTTTTAAAATTCTCAATAAACATACCGGCTAATTTAGTCGCCGTACTATCATAAGCCGACTTATCTTGCCAAGCATTACGCGGGTTAAGTAAACTTGTTTCCACGCCAGCCAAAGTTGTTGGCGTATGTAATTGGAAAAAAGGGATGGTTTCAAATTTAGATTCATTAATACTGCCATCTAAAATAGCATTAATACAAGCACGCGTTCCTTTGATACTCATACGCTTGCCGACACCATACCCCCCACCAACCCAGCCGGTATTAACCAAATAAGCATTCACCCCATGCTTATCCATTTTCTCACCGAGTAATTTAGCATAAACGGTAGGATGAAGTGGTAAAAACGCCTCACCAAAACAAGCAGAAAAAGCGGTTACCGGCTCCGTAATACCGCGCTCAGTACCCGCCACTTTTGCTGTATAACCCGATAAGAAATAGTACATAGCCTGCTCTTTAGTCAGCTTAGAAACAGGGGGCAATACGCCAAACGCATCACAACTTAGAAAGATAATATTCTGCGGCATACCTGCCTGTAAGCTGGCTCTATGATTATCAATATGCTCAATAGGATACGATACTCGCGTATTTTCCGTTTTTGAACTATCTGAATAATCAACTTCGCCATGCTCATCAGCAACTACATTTTCCAATAAAGCGTGCCGTCTGATGGCGCCATGAATTTCAGGCTCACTTTCCGCCGAAAGGTCAATCGTTTTTGCATAACAACCGCCTTCGAAATTAAATACCCCTGTATCATCCCAACCATGCTCATCATCACCAATCAACTCACGTTCAGCATCGGTTGATAAAGTCGTTTTTCCTGTACCGGACAAGCCAAAGAACAATGCTACATCGCCTGCTTTGCCGACATTAGCACTACAATGCATTGATAAAATACCTTGTAATGGTAACCAGTAATTCATCATGGTAAAGATGCCTTTCTTCATCTCCCCACCATACCAAGTACCACCAATAATGGCGATATTCTTCTCAATATTAAAAATAACAAAAACTTCCGAGTTTAAGCCATGCTCTTGCCACTTTTCATTCACCATATTACTGGCATTATAAACTTGAAAATCAGGCGAAAAACCAGCCAGTTCATCACTGTCAGGACGAATAAACATATTTTTGACAAAATGCGCCTGCCAAGCAAATTCCGTAATAAAACGTACAGATTTACGCGTTTGGGCACTTGCCCCCGCAAACCCATCCGTCACATACAAATCTTTATCTGAAAGGTAGTCAATGACATCGGCATAAATCTCTTCAAAATGTGCACTAGAAATGGGTTTATTAATACTTCCCCAAGCGATGTTTTCTTTTGATGGTGACTGCTCTACAAAGTATTTGTCTTTCGGCGATCGCCCTGTGAATAAGCCAGTATCAATCATCATTGAGCCACTCGTCGCAACACTGCCTTCTTTATTCGCAAGTTCATGGTCAAATAGCTCATCATAACTTAAATTATGATACACCTTAGCAACGCTCTTTAGACCTAAACTCTCTGCACTCAATTCACTCATTAAAAGCCTCTCTTTGAAATGGCATCATTGCCATTTTTGAAAATATTAATGCCCCAGCCAACTCCCTTAACTATTCGACATAAAAGTAAATAACGCTTTAATATATAATAATTTTTTTTATCCATCAAGAAGTTGTCTGTAAATAAGCCCCCCTGCATACTATAGAGTACTGTAATAAGCGGTTTCAAGTCTTTGTTATGCTATAATTTCTATTAATTTTCCCCATGAGCATTTTTACATGACAATATCGTTAAACACACTGGAAAACATCGTCCGCAAGGCCGGAGACATTGCCCTTACTCATTTTAAGGATTTACAGAACTTAGAAATCTCACAAAAAAGTCCACGTGACTTTGTCACTGCCGCTGATGTGGCAGTCGAAAAATTTCTTAAAACAACTCTCTTTGAACACTATCCGCAATATGGTTTTTGGGGTGAAGAAAGTGGTAAAACTGAAAATCAAAGCCAACGCTGGATTGTTGACCCCATTGATGGCACGCATTCATTTGCCAAAGGCCAATATTTTTGGTCCATTAGTGTGGCACTAGAAATTGAGGGACAATTAATATTTGGTGCCGTCTTTGCTCCCGCCTTAAATGATTATTACTGTGCAAAAAAAGGGGATGGTGCTTTTAAAAATGGAAAAAAAATCACCGTATCGGGTGAAACTGATTTAGGGAACGCTATGATTGCCACGGGCTTTGCTTGCTTGCGTGCCTATTTAGAGGACAATAATTTAGAGCGTTTTGGCAGAATTGCACAACGCACCACAGGGCAACGTCGCTTTGGCTCAGCCGCAATGGATTTATGTTTAGTGGCCGACGGGCAAGTTGATGCTTTTTGGGAGCAAGAACTCAATCTATATGACGTAGCAGGCGGAGCATTAATTGTACTAGAGGCCGGCGGTACCCTTACCGACTTTAAAGGCAACCCCGGTATCTTTCCCAAGCAAATATTAGCCACTAATGGAGGCATTTTAGACGCGCTATTAACCTTGATGTAAAGCCCTTTTATGCCTGTAATAGCTTGACAAACGCATCAACAGGAAGAGGTTTAGAAAATAAGTAGCCTTGCACATAATCACAACCGGCATCGATTAATAAATCACGTTGTAGCTCCGTCTCAACGCCTTCTGCAATCACCTTTAACCCTAGTTTATGCGCCATAACTATAATGGCTTCAGATAAGGCCATTTCATGTGAATTAGAGGACAAATGACGGATAAAGGATTGGTCTATTTTAAGATAATCAATATCAAATTTATTAAGATAGGATAATGAGGAATAACCGGTACCAAAATCATCAATTGCCACTTGAATACCCGCATCACGGAAACCTAACAATTGCTGGGCAATAAGCTCATTATCTTCCATTAATAAACCTTCTGTTATTTCCACCACCACGTTGCTACCCGAAAAATAGGCTTGCGATACCATGGTGTGCCAATCATGGTCTCCTCGAAATTGCACGGGCGAAACATTAATACTGATTTGAAAGTCAGCACGATATTGTTGACAAGATACTGCTTGTCGGGAGGCCTGTTGAAATACCCAACTACCAATTTCATTAATTAAACCCGAATCTTCTGCCAATGGAATAAAATCTGCAGGACTTACCCAACCTCTTTCGGGATGATTCCAGCGCAATAATGCTTCTGCTTTGTGAATATCACCCGTTGCTAAATCAACAATAGGCTGGTAGTAAAGTTCAAACTGATTTCCATCTAAAGCATTACGTAAATCATTGGTTAAATTAAACCGCTCTAAGGCAGACTGTTGCATCTGCCGCGTAAAATAACTAAACCGACTGCGACCGGAATCCTTGGCAAAATACATTGCTTGGTCTACATTTTTAAGTAGGTCGTTTACATTATCAGCATCATTTGGGTAAACAGTGATGCCAATACTTGCTGAAACATAAATGGTTTCATTGTCTATCTTAAATGGCTGGCTTAATGATGCAATAATTGCCGAAGCAATATGCTCAATGCGATGTATATCATTTAAGTCAGGCAAAATGACTGTAAACTCATCACCACCCAGGCGTGCGACGGTATCTGTTTCACGAATACATTGTCTAATGCGATAACTCGCATCAATAAGTAGCTTATCGCCAACGGGGTGACCAAAGGTATCATTCACTTCTTTAAACTTATCTAAATCAAGAAAAAGTAATGCCAAGGGATTCCGGCTACGCTTTGCTTTTTTTATTTCTTGCTCTAGGCGATCATTAAACATATTACGGTTAGGTAAAGCTGTCAGGCTATCATAATTAGCTTGCTTTAAGGCTAACATTTCAGCTTGTTTCTGCTCTGTAAGGTCAATATCAAGACAATACATAATGGGGTTCCCATGCCTATCAAACTGCATAACATGACTGGAGTAAACATCAATAGGCTGACCATCTTTTTTCTGTAATGTTAACTCTGCCGCAGGAATTGCAGCACCATTATTCATCCAAGTATTGACATTATGAACCACTGCTTTTTTCATGGCATCAGGAATGATAATATTTTCAAGTGTCTGCCCGAGCACCTCTTCTTTACAATAACCATAAAGTTGTTCGCTCGCTTTATTCCAATAGACAACACGGCGGTCGCGGTCGTAACCTTGAACAGAAACATTAGGAATGCTTTCGACCAAGCTTTGAAATTGAAATTCGCTTTCTGCCAATAATTTATCCGCCATACTTTGCCTCTTTATTTTATGGTGCAAGCGCATAATCCAGAAAATCTGCAACAAACAAACCAATATAAGTAATGCAGTCATCGAGCTCATTTTAAGTTACCTCAATATTTTTTAGTTATCATTGTTACCCATATAGATTCAGCTTATAATTTATTCACTATAGCGGCAAACACCCACAAAGATACAGCTTACTACCAGAAAAAAACTTGATCCACATCATACCCACCGAAAACTTTATGCCTCCCAATTTACCCACTAAAAGTCAAGCGCTGCCCGGTCGCAACAAGGCCATTTGCATCCCAGAAAATCATGTTATTACCCACAAGCCTATTCACCCGCCTTTCCCAAAACATATTACCGAAAGTTTTTTTGCTATGGGCTGTTTTTGGGGTGCCGAAAGATTATTTTGGCAACAACAGGGCGTTTATAGCACCGCAGTCGGCTATGCGGGAGGAATCACACCCAATCCGACTTATCAAGAACTCTGCACTGGTTTAACAGGACATGCCGAAGTCGTTAGAGTCATGTTTGACTCAAAAATAATCAGTTACCAACAACTGCTTATCCTCTTTTGGCAAGCACATAACCCAACGCAAGGAATGCGTCAAGGGAATGATAGGGGGACTCAATATCGTTCTGCTATTTTTGCCCATAATACTGAGCAACTGCATGTAGCACAGCAGTCCCTACAACACTACCAACAAAAACTGAGCACCGCTGGTTTTGGTCGCATTACGACTGATATAAAAATGGCACCGCCTTTTTATTATGCGGAAAATGAGCATCAACAATATTTAGCCAAAAATCCTGATGGCTATTGCGGTCTAGAAGGTATTGGCGTATCTTTTTAGCAAGAAACTCTCTTAAATCACATCTATTCCGAGTTTATCTATGGGACAGGAAATAAAGGTTGATTGCTTCCATGCCGATGACTTTGCGACATTTCATAACAGGTTAACGCAAGAAACGCACTACTTACAAGAAATCATCGCTCAACAAAAATGCTCAGAGCAACTCCCCACAGCAGGATTTGAAATTGAAGCCTGGTTAATTGATGAAGCGATGCAGGCCAGCCCTAGTAACATCTCTTTTTTGCAAAACCTAAATGACCCATTAGCCTTCCCTGAATTAGCCAAATTTAATATCGAACTCAATAGTATTCCACAGCGATTAACCGGCCAGGTATTTAGCACCTTACACACAAACCTACTCACAATATGGCAAAAAGCAAGCCATCATGCCCGAGAGTTGCATCAGCATATTTTAATTATCGGCACCTTGCCCACATTAAAAGCGGACAGCATGAACTTAAGCAACATGTCAGATATGAACCGCTATCGGGTACTTAACGAACAAATACTCAAAGCACGCGGCCAACCCATTCATTTAGATATTGTCGGCAAAGAACACTTAAAATTTGAACATCATGATGTCATGCTGGAATCGGCAACTACTTCTTTACAACTACACACACAAATTCCATTACAACAAGCCCATCATTTTTATAATGCCTCTATTATCGCATCAGCCGCCATTGTCGCAAGCTGTGCTAATGCACCTTATTTATTTGGTAAAGATTTATGGCATGAATCACGCATCCCACTCTTTGAGCAAGCCATAGAAACAGGTGGTTATGGCGGAGCCATGCGTGGCCCTTTAAGGCGCGTTAGTTTTGGTTCTGATTATGCTCGTACCTCCATCATGGAGTGCTTTACTGAGAATTTAGCACACTTCCCAGTACTGCTTCCTGAATTATTTCCAAGCTCTATTGCAGAATTTGAGCACTTACGCCTACACAATGGTACTATCTGGCGTTGGAACCGCCCCTTAATCGGCTTTGATACAGATGGTACGCCACATATCAGAATAGAGCACCGCAGCCCCTCTGCCGGCCCTACCATTATCGACTCAATCGCTAATGCCGCCTTTTACTATGGTTTAAGTAAAAATTTATCTGATACTCTCATGACGGACAGCATTCCTCTCCCCTTCGCACAAGCAAAAGATAATTTCTATCAAGCCGCACGATTTGGCTTAAATAGCCATATTGTGTGGTTAGATGGCAACAAACATACTTTACAGAAATTAATACAAACCGAGTTATTACCGAGAGCACGGCAAGGCCTGGAATCTTTAAATATTGATACCGGTGATATAAACACTTATTTAAATATTATCGACTCGCGTATTGAAAATAAACAAACGGGTAGTCAATGGCAACGTCAATTTATGCAACAACCTCATACCGACTTCCAAGCCATGACCAAAGCCTATTTACAACACCAAGATTCAGAAATACCTGTCAGCCAGTGGGAGCTTTATTAATATCATGCAACTACAACACATTACAAGCTATCCGCACACACTACTGTCCTGTACGCCTGCGGAATTACATAATATTTTTCCACAGCCAACCTTATTGCACTTAGCCGGCAAACACCCTGATCCGTTATTTATATCCATACTGCTACACGGCAATGAAACAACCGGTTTTTTTGCCATACAACAATTATTAAAAAAATATGCACAACAAACTTTACCCCGTGCATTATCTATTTTTTTTGGCAACACTTTAGCAGCACAACACTCCTTACGTCGCTTGGAGACACAGCCGGACTATAACCGAATTTGGCCGGGTACTGAATTACCCACTTGTCCGGAGATGCAATTCGCGCAAGAAATTGTCAACACGATGCAAGCAAAAAAGGTATTTGCCAGTATTGACATTCATAATAATACAGGCATTAACCCACATTACGCTTGCATCAATAAATTAGATGCGACTTACCTACAATTAGCTAATTTATTCGGCCGTTTAGTTGTCTATTTCCTTAGACCTGTTGGCGTACAATCTTCCGCTTTTGCCAAATTTTGCCCTGCCGTTACCCTCGAATGTGGCCGTCCCGGTCAACAAAATGGCATTGAACATGCCTTGACCTATTTAGATGCCTGCCTACATCTAACAGAACTCGCAACACACCCTGTACGCCCACAGGATATTGATATATTTCACACCACGGCGCAAGTCAAGGTTAAGCCAAATTATCGCTTTAGCTTTAGCGATACACAGGCAGATTTATTATTTAACCCGCATTTGGAACATCTGAATTTTACAGAAATAGCTGCTAATACGTGCTTTGGTATGCTACAAAACAATAGCGACATGCCCGTACGCGCCATTGATGAGCAAGGCCAAGATGTCACGCAGCAATTTTTTAAAACAACCAATCGACAATTGCAAATCAAACGCCCAACCATGCCATCCATGCTAACCGTAGATGAGCGCGTGATTCAACAAGATTGCTTATGCTATTTGATGGAACGTATTGAGATTTAATACCTACAAAAAATTTGGCGTTAAGTTTTCACACATATTGCTGTGTAAGCCAGTCTTGATAAGAACCATCCATCACTGCCTGCCACCAAGCTTCATTAGCTAAATACCATTGCACCGTTTTAGCGATACCCGTTGCAAATGACTCTCTGGGGATATACCCCAATTCATTATTTGTCTTAGTGGCATCAATGGCATAACGCCTGTCATGACCCGGGCGATCTTTAACATAAGTAATCAATGTCTCAGTCTTTTGATGGATGGCAGCGAGTGCTTGCGGGAATTTATGGGCCAAGGTTTTATCCTCAGCAAAAGCCTTTTCCAACAAATGGCAAATTTCTTGCACAATATTAATATTCGCCCACTCGTTATTACCGCCTATATTATAAGTTTCACCCACCTTGCCTTTATTTAACACCAAATCAATACCATAGGCATGGTCTTGTACATATAACCAATCACGAATTTGCATGCCATCGCCATAAATAGGCAATGGTTTATTATGCAAAATATTAATAATAACCAAAGGAATCAGCTTTTCCGGAAAATGATAAGGACCATAGTTATTAGAGCAATTACTGGTGGTCACAGCCAAGCCATAAGTATGATGGTAGGCTCTCACTAAATGATCTGATGCCGCTTTACTAGCTGAATAAGGTGAGTTCGGAGCATAAGCCGTCGCTTCGGTAAATGCAGGGTCTGTGGCAGATAACGTGCCATACACTTCATCCGTTGAAACATGGTGAAAACGATGTTCTAGTGCCGGTTGACCTTGACTAACAGGCGTATCAATCCAAATTTTTTTGGTAGCCTTTAATAAAGCATAAGTCCCTAAAATATTGGTTTCAATAAACTCATCAGGCCCTGTAATGGAGCGATCCACATGCGATTCAGCCGCAAAATGCACCAAGGTTGTAATTTCATGTTGTAACAATAACGACTCAACCAATGCTTGGTCGCAAATATTGCCTTGTACAAACGTAAAATGTGGATTGGCTTGTACGGCCGCCAAATTGGCAAGGTTGCCCGCATAAGTCAAAGCATCCAAGACCACCAGCCTATCATCCGGATAATTTTCCATCCAATAATGCACAAAATTTGCACCAATAAAGCCCGCGCCACCTGTTACTAATAAATTTCTCATTTTGGTTTTTTATATGATTATGTAAGGCAATTAAAGAGAGTCAATTACGATGTGTGTAATGCATCCAGCATGGTTGCCAACTGCACGCGCCAATGAATGGGCGACAGTTCAGGCAAAGCGGCCATTAAACTCGATTTATCCAATACACTGTAATGTGGTCGTTTGGCAGGTGTTGGGTAATCCTGCGTCATAATGGGCTTGATGGGAATGGCTTTTGCCAATATATTTTTAGCCACAGCAATTTCCTCAATGGCAACCGCAAAATCATACCAACTTGCCACGCCTGCATCACTCCAGTGATGCGTGCCGCTCACTTGCTTCACCGCGGCTAATAAACACACTTTAGCCAAACCTTTTGCATAGGTCGGTGCACCAATTTGGTCACTGATAATGCCTAATTCAGGTTTCTCACGCATTAAGCGCAACATGGTTTTTACAAAATTATGACCATGCGTAGAATACACCCAAGATGTGCGAATGATGCAGCTGTGCGCAGGAATAGTTTGTCTAATTAACTGCTCGCCGGCAGCTTTCGAGGCACCATAAACACCTAAAGGCTCATAAGGGTCATCGGGCAAATAGGGAATACCTTTTGTGCCACCGAAAACAAAATCCGTTGAAACATGCACAAAATGCAACGATAACTGTGCGCAGCTTTCTGCCAAATGACCAACAGCGGTCGCATTCAGCAAATAAGCCTCATCCCGTTCGGTTTCCGCCAAATCGACAACCGTATAAGCAGATGCATTAATAACGGCATCCGCACCACTTTGCAATAACTTAGCCTGAATAGACTGCTTGTCTGTTATATCTATTTGTTCACGCCCAAAGCATACTACTTCAATATTTGCATCAGACAACCTAGCAAGCTCCCAAGCCAGCTGTCCACTTTGCCCTATTACCACAACCTTCATTTGCTACCCACCTACTCTAAAAATATTACAACATCACGCAAAATACGGCGCTTGTGCAAAAACAAAGCCTTGCTTATCTTTTTCTGATAATAAAGGTAACTCACCCTTTACTAACGGCCAATCTATCTTTAAACTCGGATCATTCCATAATAAGGAAACCTCATGTTCCGGTGCATAATAATCCGTACATTTATACACAAACTCAGCAGAGGCACTCATCACATAAAAACCATGTGCAAAGCCTTCCGGTACCCATAATTGTCGTTTATTTTCTGCCGATAAAACCACGCCAACATGTTGCCCAAACGTAGCAGATGATTTCCGCATATCAACAGCGACATCATAGACTTCCCCCGCCGTTACACGCACTAATTTGCCTTGCGTGTGCTGTAACTGGTAGTGCAAGCCTCGCAAAATACCGTGTGCAGACTTGCTATGATTATCTTGCACAAAAACTTGCTGCACACACTGTGCATTGAAAACATCTTGACGGAATGTCTCCATAAAAAAACCACGCTCATCACCAAACACTTTAGGCTCAAATAGTTTGACATCCGGAATTGCCGTTTCGATATAACTCATGAAAACACTTTCTCATCTAATAATTTTAACAAATACTCGCCATAACCACTTTTACGTAGAGGCTCCGCTATCGCTCGCAGATCTTCGCCTGTAATCCAGCCATTTCGATATGCAACCTCTTCAGGTGCATTCACTTTCAGCCCCTGCCGCTTATCAATCGTGGCAATAAATTGAGCCGCTGCCAATAAATCATCATGCGTGCCGGTATCTAACCACGCTGTTCCGCGCCCCATTACATTTACTTTCAACTCCCCTAACTCAAGGTATTGGGAAATCACATCGGTAATCTCTAACTCGCCACGTGCAGAGGGCTGTACTTTTTTAGCAAAGGCAACAACGCGCTCATCAAAAAAATACAAACCGGGTACGGCATAATTAGACTTTGGCCGGCTAGGTTTTTCTTCTATGGAAGTCACTTTCCATTGCTCATCAAAATCAACCACCCCATAAGCTTCAGGGTGGCTGACATGATAGCCAAAAACAGTTGCGCCGGTTGTACTTGCATGCGCAGCTTGTAAACTTTTAACCAAGTCATGGCCATAAAATAAATTATCACCCAAAATCAACGCAGCCCCTGCACCTGCCAAAAAATCTTCAGCAATCATAAAAGCCTGAGCCAAACCATCTGGGCTAGCTTGTACCGCATAGGCAAGACGAACACCAAAATTGCGACCATCACCTAATAATTCTTTAAATTGGTGTATTTCTGTCGGTGTCGAAATCACTAAAATATCTTGTAGTCCTGCTTGCATCAATGTAGCCAGTGGATAATAAATCATCGGCTTATCATAAACCGGCATTAATTGCTTACTCACCACCTTAGTCAAAGGGTAGAGTCGCGTTCCCGTCCCGCCTGCTAAAATAATTCCTTTACGCATTAAGTTTTTACACCATAATCAATTTTAATATGTCCTTTATTATAGTGGCATAACTTACATATTGCACGACCGACCACAAACCGCTAAGCTGATTACCCAAGTAGCTATTACGAAAATAGCACCATTGTATTGCATAGCGTAAACCGCTAGCATAATGCAACTCTCACCTCATCCTGACAACAAAAAACACATAAAATGAGCTTTTGGAAAACTAAAAAATTATCAGAAATGAGCACAACAGAATGGGAGTCACTCTGTGATGGCTGTGCAAAATGTTGCTTAAATAAACTAGAAGATGAAGAAACCGGCGATATTTTTTTTACCAGTGTCGTTTGCGATTTAATTAACCTTGAGACCTGCCAATGCACACGTTATACAGAACGTACGCGCCTAGTGCCGGAATGCATTGATCTAAAACAACATGATGATTTTGCATCCTATACTTGGTTACCCGCAACCTGTGCCTACCGACTACTTAGTGACGGCAAAGATTTACCCGGCTGGCATCCCTTAGTATCCGGAAACCCAGAAAGCGTTAAAGAAGCAGGCGTTGCCATTAGTAGCTTTGCAATGAAAGAATCGCAAGTCGATGACCTAGAAGCACATATCATCGAATGGCTAGAATAACACGCGCCCTCAGCCCATTTACTTTGCCGATACCCAAACAGAGCTTAAATTAAGGGATTTTTTGACCTTAGCGGCATACGACCCTGCCGCCATTTTATCTTTAAAGCCGCGCACGCGAATTCGATACCACTCTACCCCGTTGACATCGACGGCAATCACTTCAGCCGGAATGCCTTTCTTTTTAAATTCCGCCACTTTATTGTCTGTATACCAGCGTTGCTTAAAAGACACCAAATTCACCACCCATTCTTGCACCTTAGGCTTTCGTACCACTCGCCTACTGCTAACAACACGTTTTTTGAGCACCCGCGCTTGCGCTAATTTTTGCTCTAAAGCCGTTATTTTCTCGCCCATAGCTAGTAGTTGTGCATCCATATCTGCTTTTAATGCCTCAATATCCTGAGGTTTATTATTCAGTATTTGCTGCTCAAGATGCGTAATAGTGCTTGTTAAGCTAATATTTTCAGACTGCAATGCCTGCACCGTCGTTTGTAATGTTTTTAATGCTTTAATATTAGGGTCGGGGGCAGCCAAGCCATCTTCAATATCCATGATGGTGTTTTGCACTTCTTCCAACTCGGAAGGTACATTGATAACCATCACTAAAACAACAACCCCCATAATGAATGCCAGTATACCAATCACCAATCCGGCAATACTCAACAACTTCAGTTTGCCTGCTGTTTCCGCGGTTTCGCGCAGTACTTTTTTCTGGCTATTAAGAGATTTTTCCAGTGCCTCATATGACTCTTCCTCATGACTGGAATGAGTAGCTTGTGCATAGTCAGCCAAAGTATTTTCTAATTTCTCCAGTCTTTCCTGTACGGCTTGCATATCTGCGGCATCAACACCTTGCACGACAGGCTCAGGCGGCGCAACACTCGGAGCTTCCGGCGTATCAATGACTTCATCAGCACTTTCAGGCATGATAGTCTGCTCAGTCGGTACATCATCGTCATCCGCAGTAATATCAAAATTTGCCATCAAAAAGTCATCATCACTCTCTGCAAACTCATCAATTTCTGCCATACTTTCATCTGTATCTTGTGCAACGACAACAGGTTCAGGCGTTCTTTCTGCTGCCTGCTCTACACTCATATCAACGGCGGGTTCCTCACCTGCAAAAGCATCCATATTTTCAGTTGCAGAGCTTTCTGTATTTTGCAAAAGCTGATCAATATCATCACTACTGACTTCAGTTAACGACTCTAATGGGTCTTCTGCAAATTCATCAAAGTCTTCGTCAATCTCATTCACCTCTTGTTCTTGGCCTCCCACCACATCATCCAATAATGAATCGACAAGATCATCGACACTCTCACTACTGACATCATCGGCCTGTTGTCCCTCACTTAATAGCTGATCAATCGCATCCGTATCATCCAAATTTGTAGTATGATCAGATGGCTCAGCATTATCCTGCAACATCTTTTCCAAATCATCATCAAAAGTGCTATTTGCTTGTTTGTCTTGCTCAGAATCAGCCATTTTTCTACCTTCATTGCCTTACAACCCATATACATCACTCCACAACCTAGCAATACCTTAATCTGACTATGCTAAATGGTGTCTCAGTATAATATATCGGCCAATACTTATTTTTATTAGCTACATTTAACAAAAATATGCGCTCTTATCCCAAGATAAACTATATCAATCCTGCATAAATACAAATAACAGAGTTTATTTTAGTCCATATCGTGATTTATCATTCCTATCCCTAACACATTTATGCTACGCTTTGAGAAAACTTGAGCGTTAAAATTTTTAAGGAGCAAAAATGTCTACTATCCGTATAGGTAGCCCAGTACCTGACTTTGAAGCCCTATCCACCGGCGACAAAACCATCAAATTATCAGATTATAAGGGTAAATATATTCTGCTCTATTTTTATCCACGTGATAATACACCAGGCTGTACAACCGAGGGTAAAAATTTTCGCGACAATATTGCACAATTTGACAAGCTCAATACCGTTATTTTAGGTGTCTCTCGTGATAGCGTTCGCGTTCACGAAGGCTTCAAAAGCAAACATGAATTTCCATTCGATTTACTCTCAGATAAAGCAGAAACCTTATGCCGTTTATTTGATGTCATCAAAATGAAAAAACTATACGGCAAAGAATCTCTCGGCATTGAACGCAGTACCTTTTTGATAGACCCCAACGGCATACTCATACAGGAATGGCGTAAAGTAAAAGTAAAAGTTCACCTCGATGAAGTCTTAGCCACATTAAACCAACTAGAGAATAACGTATGAATATTAGTGCAGAAAAAAAGCTATTTGTCCTAGACACTAATGTATTAATGCATGATCCCACCGCTCTCTTTCATTTTCAAGAGCATAATATTTTTATCCCGATGGTCGTATTAGAAGAACTAGACCATAGCAAAAAAGGCAGAACAGAAGTTGCCAGAAATGTGCGTCAAGTCAGCCGCTTTATTGATGATTTACTAAAAGGCCGAAATCAAGAAGACATCAAAAATGGCCTACCGCTATCACAGCTGCAAAGCTCAGGACAAAAAGAGAATGCACTAGAAGGACGCTTATATTTTCAAACCCGGCATATGGACTCTCTATTGCCTGAGTCTATGCCGGGACACCTTGCAGACAATTCAATACTCGGCGTTGTTCTTGCACTCATCAAAGAGTTCCCTGATACACAAATTATCTTGGTTTCCAAAGATATTAATATGCGTATCAAAGCCGCCGCCCTCGAATTAAAGGTTGAAGATTATCACAGCGACCAAACCTTAGATGATATTGACCTACTTTATAGTGGTGTCTGCGCCCTCCCTGACGATTTTTGGGAAACACACGGCAAAAAAATGCAATCATGGGTCGAATCAGGCCGCACTTTCTATAAACTGACAGGGCCACTAATTGCTGACTGGTACCCCAACCAATATCTCTATATCGAGAACGACTCCGACTTTGAGGCCATCGTGCGCTCGGTAGATAATGAAACCGCTACACTGGAACTGGCGGTCAATTATCGCACCGGGCATCACGCAGCATGGGGGATTCATGCTAAAAACCGTGAGCAAAATTTTGCATTCAATGTCCTTATGGATCCTGAAATTGATTTTGTCACCTTATTAGGCACAGCGGGCACTGGAAAAACCTTACTGGCACTCGCATCAGGACTCACGCA
>JALSIU010000238.1 GCA_026989715.1 Methylomonas sp. | reverse complement strand
CAAGAAAGTTTTAAATTTTTACTCGACCCTATGCTAAGCACAGGGTTGGAAAAAATTTCCGCAATGGGTTATGGGCTAGCACCCAATGCACTATCGGCTGCAGAAGGCGGCATGTCACGCTATTTTAGTCAACGCTTTGCACAAGTAACCAATCCACCATTAGATTCATTACGTGAAAGCGATGGTATGACTTTACGTGTGGCATTAGGTGCTAAACCTAATTTTTCTACAGGCGATAGCAAACAATTAGTTATTAACTCCCCCATTCTACAGCGCACCCAATTAGCACAAATACGCCAGCAAACAAGCGTTAGTGTCGTCACGATTGATGCTTTGTATACTATTGATACCGACAGTGCCGAACAAAATGCCAAAAACCTGCAACAGGCACTCACTAAGGTTTGTCAGCAAGTGGAGCAAGCCGCCGGTAACAATACCGGTATCATTATTCTCAGTGATATTAACATCACTGAGAAACAAGCGGCTATTCCTGCTTTATTAATGATTTCTGCGGCCAATCAACACTTGGTACAAGAGGGGCTGCGCTTTAATTCATCGCTGGTTTCCGAAACAGGCCAAGCAGTGAGTGCGCATGATGTGGCAACTATTTTGGGCTTTGGAGCTTCGGCCATTTGCCCATTAAGTGTCCATAATCGCGTCCTCTCAGAATACAGTGCCGACCAACAACAAGCGGCACTAGACCGTTACCAAAAAGCGGTTGAAAAATCCCTAATGAAAATCATGGGGAAATTTGGCCTCTGTACGGCAGAAAGTTATATTGGCGGCGAATTTTTCGAATCTAACTATATAGACACTAACGAGCCGACACTCAAAGCCTATTTTCCTAACATTAATTCATCAGTAGGTGGCGTGCGCTTTGCAGATATTGCGACCAGTGCCACCGAATGGCATGTAAAAGCCTTAAAGGTCACAACAGAAAGTGACATTCCTTTCTTAGGTTTATTTAAGGAACGTAATGAAGGCGCAGGACATACATTTGGTAATGCCTCTGTACGCGAATACATTCATATGACTGATGAAGATATTCTGTACATCAAAGACAAATCACCTGAAATCAGTGATAGTGCTTATACTGATTTTGGCTATGAAAAGCGCACTCCCGAGCAAATAGATAACTTCGGCATTACCCCTGCCTATCGCAATTTTACACGCATCCTCATGGAAGAGCGCGACAACCGCCCTGCCGCTTTGCGTGATGTTTTAAGTTACCCCGCCGATATTTCACGCGCACAAGAAACCGCAGAGTTTGATGCCATTTTAGGTAAACAAAACTTACGCGGTAATAATAATTTTTGCATTCGCGGCCTTGTTGTCACTAAGCATGATACTCATTTCAGCATTGCGTTCACTCAAGACAACTCCAAACAACGCTTAAGCAATTTAGCGGCACACTTTAAAGCCCGCTTTAATGATAATAGTGCTGAATTCATCGTGACAGATAGCACAATTGAAGTAAACTTTGCGGCGGCAACCAATAGCATTTTTGCCCATTATCTAACGCATATTAAAACGGCGCATAATGTCATTAGCCTAAGCCAAGTACAACCGGCACATGAAATTACTGCCGTCCTGGCCACAGGAGCAATGAGCCATGGCGCATTATTAGCAGAAGCACATGAAGCGGTAGCACAAGGTACCAATATTGCCGGCGCACTAAGCAACTCAGGCGAAGGCGGCGAGCACTCCAGCCGTTTCAACACCTTAAAATCCAGCAAAATTAAACAATTTGCGTCAGGGCGTTTTGGTGTCTGGGCAGGCTATCTCGCCGATTTAAATATCGAAGAAATTGAAATTAAAATTGCTCAAGGTGCAAAACCTGGCGAAGGCGGACAATTACCGGCGGCAAAAGTCTCAGTCGAAATTGCAGCAGCACGTGGCGGCACACCCAAAGTTGAACTTATCAGCCCTCCACCGCATCATGATACCTATTCAATTGAAGATTTAGGTCAACTGATTCACGATGCCAAAGCGGCACGGGTAAAAGTGGTCGTTAAACTGGTCTCTTCTGAAGGTATTGGCACCATTGCAGTCGGGGTTGCCAAAGCCGGCGCTGATGTCATTAACGTTGCCGGCAACACAGGTGGCACCGGAGCGGCGGCTGTCACCAGCTTAAAAAACACAGGCCGTTCCCCTGAAATCGGCATTGCCGAAGTACACCAAGCATTAGCCGCCAATGGCTTACGCGATAAAGTTGTCCTACGCTGTAGTGCGGCGCACCAAAATGGTTCTGACGTGGTTAAATCCGCTATTTTGGGAGCTGATTCTTTTGAATTTGGTACCACCGCGCTCATGATGTTGCGCTGTGTCATGGCAAAAAATTGTAATGTACGTTGCCCTGCCGGTTTAACAACCATTCACGAAGAGTTTAAAGGCGACCCACGCGTACTTGCGCAATACTTTATGAATTTAGCACATGAAGTACGTGAGATTTTAGCCACGCTCGGCTATCACAGCTTAGCTGAAATTCGCGGCCAAACCGATTTACTGCACCTAATCAATCATGAGTGCATGGTTGGGCAACTCGATTTCACCAAGCTACTAAAATATGTGCCGGTGGTCACGGTTGCAGATCCCATTTATTTAGAAGCTGACTTTTCAATTGACGATAAAATCTTTGCGTCATTTAAAAACAACTTTATTCATGGCACGCAACAACAAGTCATTATTGAAGGCGCGGACTTTAAATTAAATAACCGCCACAAAACCGTCGGTGGGCAAACGGCACTCGATATTGAGCGCGTGCTGGCTTACGAATTAAGTAGCGAACAAATTGCCGCTAATGGCAAAATCTACACCAACCAGCATAAGCGACGGTATTTAGCTCCCGACACGCTCATTGTACGCACGACCGGATCAGCGGGACAAAGCTATGCTGCTTTTAATAATGATGGCATGCGCCTAGAACATACAGGAACCTGTAATGATGGTGTCGGTAAAACAGCCTCCGGCGGTACGATTATTATCAAATCTCCTGGCGGCGGCCATAAGGTACCAGGTGAAAATGTCTTAGTCGGTAACTTCACCTTATTTGGTGCAACCGGCGGTAAAACATTTATCAATGGCGAAGCCGGTGACCGTTTTGCAGTGCGTAATTCAGGTGCAATGGCAGTTGTAGAAGGTGTCGGCGATTTCGCCTGCGAATACATGACCAATGGCGCAGTCCTTAATTTAGGCAGTTTTGGAAAAGGCTTCTGTAATGGCATGTCAGGGGGGAATGCATATCAATATGACCCTGAAAATAAACTTGCCGACCTTTATGATGCCTCCTCAGTTGAAATCAGATCGCTCACCGAAGACAGCGATACCGCCCGTGCGCACGAACAATTTGTACTGTATATGCTGGAGCAACATGCAGAATATGCAGAATCCAGTGTTGCTCAAAAGTTATTGCATAACTGGAGCAATGAACGACAACATTTTAAATTTGCCATTCCATTGTGGTTATACAAAACACAAACAGCTGAGTTTATTGCCAAATCGGTTGAGCGTAAACTAATGATTGAAGAGCTTGCCGTTAATGAAGCACAACAACAAATCCAGCAAGTACAAGCTGCTTATGCGAATGAAGAGGTGCTCTTTGCAGGACAAACGCCGGCTTATGGTGAGACTGATAGCCCGCTCGCTTTTAACTTGATTAACAGCTTTGCCGTACTCAATAAAGCGACTCAAATTGCCAGTACGCAAGCACGCAATGCAGAGCAAACTGAAACGGTCGCCAAACAGCTTATCACCACCAAAGCGCGTAAATTGCAAGATGCCCTACTCAAAGAAACACGAGAAGCGTATGCGAACTATGACGATGCACAACTTGCCATACTATTAGCCGATAAGCGTCTTAATGACTATAAGCAAGCATTGAGTTTACGTGATGTACAAAGCATTTACTCTATCGGTTCAACCAACTGGATTATTGAGCAAACAGAAATCAATCATGCTGCTTTGGTAGATATTCCGGCTGTGGCGGAATATTTAGCGGCACTCAATAGCCAAGCCGTTATGCAAGACATCATCAAAACCAAAGAAGCTGCATAAACTCTTTCTCATTGCCGCGCTTAGCATGCACCATCAAGCACAAGCGTGGCATTAAGTTTATCGCAGTCATACAGTTAAATAGAGACCTTTATTTAGAGTAGTCCCATGAAAATAACGAATAATTCTCAAAACATACCTTTCAATGAGGCCCAACAAGCTTGGTTAGGTGGTTTTTTTGCAGGTATGCACTCTCATATTTTACAAAGTGCCGGCGCAAATGATACGGCTAACGCACGTAAGATTACCATCCTATATGGCTCACAAACCGGCAACTCAGAAGCTGTTGCCCATGATGCCGCCCAATCTGCAAAAGCGCATGGCTTAAACCCTAGCATTTTAAGCATGGATGAAATGGAAGCCGCAGACTTGGCTAAAGTTGAATACTTACTGATTATCACCAGCACATACGGTGAAGGCGAAATGCCAGATAATGCGCAAACACTCTGGAGTGCCGTCAGCACAAATGATGCACTTGAGCTTAGTCATATGCAATATGCAGTGCTTGCCTTAGGTGACACCAGCTATGATTTATTCTGTCAAGCAGGAATAGACTGGGATGAACGCTTAGAAAAACTAGGTGCTAAACGCCTGTACGAGCGTATCGATTGTGATGTGGATTTTGATGAGGCCGCTGAAAGCTGGATTAGCAACACCATTCCACTGATGGCTGACGGTACAACCAGCTTGACGATTGATAGCCAAGCGACATCGAGTGTTGCAAAATATGGTCGTAAAAACCCATTCCCAGGAAAATTAATCGCCAACCGTCTACTCACTAGCAAAAATTCTTCCAAAGAAATCCGCCATTATGAAATATCTATTGCCGGCTCAGATTTAAGTTACGAAGCAGGAGATGCATTAAACATTATCCCAAGCAACTGCCCCCAATTAGTCGCCGATATTATCAGTGCAATCGGTTGCTCAGGCGATGAAGATGAACCGGTAAAAGGTGAGTTAATGCCTTTACGAGATGCACTGCGTGATTACTTTGAAATCAAATTGCCCAGCAAAGAACTCATCGATGAAATAGCTAAACGCTCAGGTGACCAGGAACTCAATACCCTTTTGCAATCAGGGGATAAAGATAAACTAGCGGATTATTTATGGGGACGTGACACCTTAGACTTATTGTTACAATTTCCTGACATGCAATTTTCAGCCGCTGAATTTTTAGCCTTACTTAAACCGTTGCAACATAGAGCCTATTCTATTTCGTCCAGCGGTAAAGCGCACCCGGAAACAGTGCACCTCACCATTGGTAGTGTCCGTTACCATAGCTTTGGCCGCGACCATAAGGGCGTATGCTCGACCTATCTTGCTGATTTGGCCAATGCCGACACCCCTATACGTTGTTTCTTCAGCCCTAACAAAGTCTTCCGCGTTCCTGAAGACAATGACTTACCTATGATTATGGTAGGCCCCGGAACAGGTATTGCACCTTTCCGCGCCTTCTTGCAAGAGCGTGAATTTAGACAAGCTAAAGGCATTAACTGGTTATTTTTTGGTGATCGTAATGCCGCAACAGATTTTATTTATCAAGATGAAATCGAAGCCTTACAAACCAAAGGCGTGCTAACCAAATTGGATCTTGCATTTTCCAGAGACCAAGCAGAAAAAATATACGTACAAGATCGTATGCGTGAAAAAGGAGCTGAATTATTTGCCTTATTAGAGCAAGGCGGCTATTTTTATGTCTGTGGCGATGCCTACCGTATGGCAAAAGATGTGGATAAAGCTTTGCATGATGTGATTGCAACCGAAGGCAACTTATCTGCCGAGCAAGCGGCAGAGTACGTTAATCAAATGAAAAAAGATAAGCGTTATGTTAGAGATGTGTATTAAACACCTCCCCGCCCCTAGTTAATTATATACATCTAAGGGTGGGTCACTATGCCGACTTTAAAGCGCATAGTGCCCCACCTAACACCGCAAGATGGGCATACTGTTACAAGCATATTAATTAATACGAGGAAATCTTAATGTTTATTTTTCCGGAATTCGGGCGCATGATTATCGTTGGCCTGATGATTCTTATCCCCGTTTGCCTGATTTATAAAAAAGCAGGTTTCCATCCCGCCTGGGGCTTATTGGTATTCCTTCCGGGGCTAGGCTTATTACTTATTTTCTTGCAATTAGCATTACTCCCTTGGCCAAATGCTAAAAAAACAGAGGCAGACCAATGATTGAATATTTTTTAATTTTTTTATTTATGCTCTTTACGCTCTGGTTAGGCAGTAAAATTGTGGTCAAAGCAGGCTACCCCAAATTAATGGTATTATTCCTATTAATTCCACTGGTTAATATCATTATGATCTGGTTTTTTGCTTTTAGTAAATGGTCCACTTTAAAGTCAGATATAAACCAAATAACATGAAATACAAAAGAGGCAAGCCTTATTATTTATGATTTTTCAGCATTATTTTACCAATCAGAATTATCATAAACTAAAGACCTGCCCCCATTATTCTGACATACCTCTATACTCGCTTACCTACCTCTACTCCAAGGCACTACTTCCGATATATGCACAGAAATTCCCTTTGTATATAACAAAAGTATTAACGAAAAGCCTCTACTTCTTCAGGTTCAACCAACTCATCTCCATCAGCATCTAATATATTCACAATGACTTCGGCATCTTCTTCAATGCTATCTTCCATATCTAAAATAACTGCTTCCACTTCTTGCTTAGAAGCACCATTGCGGAACATTTCAATCGCAGTATTAACGGCATCTTCACGTAACTCAACTTCCACTTCATCTGCTGTGATATAAGAATCATTATTTTGATCATATTCATGCGGGGTAATTTTCTGCACCGCTTTTAATCTATACGGCAAATAGCGGGCATTGGCATCAACAACCCCTAAAGCTATGATTGCCGGCAAAACTATTTTTAATATGTTTTTCATCATTTTCTCCTATAAAACATTAATGATAACACGGTAAATACATGACTCAAACCCAAGAAAAACCATTGTTATTGCTGATATTTTCTTAAATATTTAAAAAAACCTACTTCTCATCCAGCCATTCTTGTAAAGCCGCAATAATTTCCCGAGCCTGTTTCTCACTGGATATATTAAATTTTGATTTTTGCTGATACTCCCCATCACGCTTTTGGTAACGGCGGATAGTAAATTTATCGGGACTATATTCTTCTTTGCTTCTATTCCAATCTTGATAACGATAAATAACGGTTGCCCAAGCACCTTTAGTTAAGACTTTTTTATCTAGCTCCTTAACCGTTTCAATACCACCATCTTCATACGTTACTGTTAATTCATCAATCGTTTCTGCCATTGTTTTCTCCTAATAAAATTACTTCACTATTTCAATATATAAAAAATCCGTCATGATACCTTGCGGTGCAACGCCTTGCCACGTATTTAAATAAGTTTCCCTCGTTTCAATCGGCTCACGTGCAAATGAAAAGACCGCATTCTCACTTAGCGTCACAATAAGCATATCAATACCTAATGGCTCTGTAATGACCCATTGATTATGCTGACCTAGCACAATGCTTGTGCCGGATACTTGTGGCTCTATATAACGATTATTAACTAAATGTGCGATATGCCCATCGGCCTGTACATAATCGACATTAAGATAAACAGCGGTTGTAGGCAAAGTTAGCCGTAACCTTAAATGGCTACCAACTTTTAAACGCGAACTATCCGGCATTAACTCCACCCGTAATATTTGCTCGCGGTGATAAAAAGGCCAAATACGGCGCACAATATCACAATGCGCCTTTACAGGCTTTATATCCTGTTTTATTTCAACACCTGCCACTGAATTCAATGCCGCTTGCAACATATCCGTTGCAACACTCGCCATATAACCTGTCACATAAAACTGTTTAGCAGCCATTGAGCTAACTTGCAAAGCAGTACATGGGTATTTTTTCTGCACCTGCGCTATATTTTTACGAATAAAGTCAATAGCTTGTAAACCCATAGAGTCGCTGTGCATATTGTTGATGTCAGGTTTTACCGGTATGTCATTTTTGACATTGAAAGAAAGCACACTCAATGTCGCAGAATGGTCAACAAATTCGTGATAAACCAACCCTGCCGCAACAACGCCCGTTAATAACAATATCAAGCCTAAACGCGGCACTCTATTTGTTTTTGCAATGTTAGCATTCGCATCCTCTGTTTGCATCACAACTGTCGCCCCCGCCCCCTGAGCTTGTAGCGTACTATCTTGAATCAGTAATAAATCATCAGCAAAGGCTTGTGCCGTTTGATAACGCACTGCCGCCTCTTTGGCTAAGGCTTTACTGACAATACTATCCACCGCATCCGAATAAGCAGGTTGCAACACAGACGGCATGACCGGCTGACTATTGACGATTTGGTTCATGGTGATAATTTGCGTATCACCCACAAACGGTTTTTCGCCTGTCAACATTTCATAAAAAACAATAGCCGCCGAAAATAAATCAGAACGCGCATCCGCCGCCTGCCCCATGCACTGCTCAGGAGACATATAACTAGGTGTCCCTAATATGCTCCCTGCCATCGTCAGATCAGAACTATCCAATTTAGCAATGCCAAAATCCATGATTTGTACTTGATTACACGCATTAATCAAAATATTAGCAGGCTTTATATCTCGATGCACAACACCTTTATCATGCGCATAAGCAAGTGCCGACAAAATTTGTTGCATATAAGTAAACACATCGCGTACATCAAGTTGGCCGGAGATTTTAATCATGCTGTCTAATGTTTTTCCGGCTACATACTCCATAACAATAAAAGGCCCTTGTTGACAATCCTTTTCATTATATTCATAAACGGCGACAATATGACTATGCTTCAATCGCCGACTGGCAACCACTTCATTTTTAAACCGCTGTAAAACCTCTCCCTTTCCGGAGGCGGCTAAAAAGTCACGCCGAATGGTTTTAATCGCAACCAATTGATTAAGGTCAGGGTCTTTCGCTTGATAAACCATTCCCATTGAGCCACGCCCTAACAAGGAAAGGATTTGATATTTACCCAAATAATCAGGAATAGACATATTCAATACATTCACGTAGATTGTTATACCAAAGCAACTGTTTTTTATTATACGTCGCAAGCAGGCATCATGCGCAGTATAATGCATTTACAGCAATCAGCAGCATGTAAGTATTACTATGACAAAAGAAATCATGTTTAACAATTATCATGTATATGGCCAAACAGAGACAGGCTTGGTGCGTGAACATAATGAAGATAATATTCTGATTAATACAACAATGGGGCTATTGCTGGTCGCTGATGGCATCGGTGGACATGATGCAGGCGAAGTCGCCAGTTTAGAGGCCATCACCCTCATAGATAAACTATTCTGTCAATACTTAGCACCGCAACAAAGCCAAGCCAAGCCAAGCCAAACCACCCTTTGGCAAAAATTGCTCACTTACCTAGGGTTTGCCCGTCACGAACAAATTAGCAACAACGAAGCACCGTTGCAAATTACCGAAGATATATTAATAGAAGCCAATAAGCATATTTTTCAGTTAAACCAAACACGTAAAGCCGCCGAAGGAACCGGCATGGGCACAACCATTGTCGGTGTCTTACTCATCGCAGCCACGCGACAATTATTGGTTTTTCATATTGGGGATAGCCGGTTATATCGTTTTACCAAACAGCATCAGCTTGAACAAATCACCAAAGATCATTCCGTCTTGCAAATGTGGACAGATAATGGCGCAACCGGCACGCCGCCAAACTCAAATATCATTTTACAAGCCATCGGCCCTTACCCCAGTATTCAACCCTCAATACAATTAATTGATATTGACGAGCAAGACCTTTGTTTTTTACTCTGCTCTGATGGACTCAGCGATATGCTCGATGCCAAAGAACTTAGTGAAACCTTAGCTGAGTTAGAAAATCATTCTATAGAAACTGTGGTACAAAAACTGATTGATAGAGCAAATCAGCAAGGTGGCAAGGATAATATTTCTGCGATGCTTTTACAGATAGTATAAGCAATATTGAATGCAACATCCCAAAATTTAAGCAGGATGTTGCATTGCCGGCACAAATCAATAAAGCTACTTAACAGTCGTTAACCCGCCTTTTAAGCTGGTAAAGTAAGCGGCAATATCTTTAATATCGTCTTGCGACAAACCACTTACCATTGACGACATAATGGCATTTTTACGCGCACCGGATTGATATTCCTGCATCGCCTTTTCCATGTAATTAGCATGTTGCCCGGCCAAACGTGGATTACTTGATTTAGCATCATCATTATGACAACCTAAACAAGAAGCCGCTAAGGTCTTACCCTTTGCAATATCGCCTCCATTGGCAATTGCTTTGCCGGATCCATAAGAAGCGGTGGCTAAATAAGCGGCAATATCGGCAATTTTTTGCTCAGACAAATCAATCGTATTTGCCATCATAGTGCGGTGCGCACGCTTTGACTCTTTATAAGCTGTCAAGGCCGCCACTGTATAAGCTTCGGTCTGCCCACCGACTTTAGGTACATAGTACGTCGGGTAAACATTACTTGTTCCTGGGGATGTGTGGCAACCTCTGCAAGTTTCAAAAGCATCTTTACCTGCTTCAACATTTGCAGCTTGCGCTGTGACTTGAACAGCACTCAAAGCCATTATACCCAATGCCAATGTGATTGCTTTTTTACTCATAAAAATTATCCTACTCAAAATTTAAAAAATAATAAAATACTAATTTAATACGGTTGACTCTTGCACCGGAATATTAAACTCCGCAAATAACCGCAACAAAAATGTTTTCTCGTAATCATGAATTCTATCGCGAATATCGTAAGGGTAATGGGTCACACAGGCTGCAGCAATATCCAAACAATACTCCAAAATTTCATGTTTACGCGACTCAGCGACACCCTTTTCTTGGGCAACAAATTTATGTAGCGCGGTCAACAACCTTTGCGGGGGCTTATGATGTGCAAAGCGGTCTAAAAAATCATTTGCTTCGGCAATACTGATAACCTGAACACCCGCAACCTGATCCAAATAAGCAAGATGCTCCAACACAAACTGATAAAGAATTTTTAATTCGCCTTCCTGATTCTTACCGTCCATCCACATCATTTCAATCAAAGGAATCAAATCCAGCAGATAGTAATCTGCCGCCTTTAAGTCAAACTCTGCTGCTAATTGCTCAAACCTGTATTGGCTGTCCATTTTGCGCACCTTTTAATGTCAACATAACAACCGAAACGTTGCCTATAAAGCTCTAATTTTTTAGGGCTCTCTAGGCTGATAAGTGTAACACGAACGCTCTGTACATACATTAAATGGCTACGGTGATTTAAGATAAACGCACGCGCGGGTCAACCAAGGTATAAGAAATATCGGTCAGTAAAAGCCCGATGATATACAACACCGAGCCTAGAAAAACCATCGCACGCACAATGGCAAAATCTTGGCTATTAATGGCATCAATCGTATAACTACCCAAACCCGGAATACTAAAAAAAGACTCGGTAATCAAACTCCCCATAAAAAGCAAAGGTAAAACCACCACCACACCGGTTAAAATGGGAATCATCGCGTTTTGCAATACATGTTTAAATAAAACCTGCGTTTCACTCAGCCCTTTAGCGCGTGCAGTCCGCACATAATCTTGTTCAATTTCTTCTAAAAATAACGTCCGATACCAACGCGCACCCGCGCCAATGCCGGACACCACACTAATTAAAACAGGCAACACTAAAAACTTAATCGCATTAAAGCCCGTATCATAGCCCGAAATAGGCACAAGCATTAATAACTTACCAATCAAAAACTGCCCACCGATAATATAAAAAAGAGAAGAAATTGACATAATCACAACGCACAATACAATCCCTGCAAACTCCAAATAACTTTGCCGAAATAGCACCATCATTAAAGCGGCGGTAATATTGACCAGCAAACCAATTACCAACGCCGGCAAAGCGACCGCCAAACTTGGCCACATGCGTTGTTGAATATCAGCACCAATATTGCGGCCACTATCCGAAATACCGAAATCAAACGCAAATAGTCGCAATGACTTCTGGTAAAAAATGGTTTGCTGTATCTTCGCCAAGCCTTGTTGCTCATGATTAATTAACAACGGCAAATGATACCCACGTTGCTCTTTCCAATTACTGATAGCTTGCTCGGTCACATGTTTTTGCCCTAATTGCATTCTTGCCATATCATCAGGACTATTCACAATAAAGAACAATACAAACGTCAATACATTCACGCCAAATAATAACGGAAATGCATATAAAAAACGCCGTAAAATATAATGCAACATTATTTAATCGTCTCCTGCGCTCGGCGCTGTAAACTGCGCACAGCCGGCCAAGCCAGCGCTAACAGCAATAAGATAATCACAATAATAGGCCACAATATCGGCCGATTCCATTGTTGTCGTAATTGCTCACGCTTTTTATCATCTATGCGTAAATATTTTAATTTATTATTCGCCATTAAATTAGGCTTTAAATTATGATACCAACTATGATAGAGCGAGAAATTTTTTGGGTGCAAACCAAATAACCACGGCACATCATAACGAAGCAGCTCTTGCATTTTGGCAATAATCTGTAATCGCTCCGCTGTATTTTGCATATTATTCATCTGCTTAAATAAACGATCAAACTCAGGGTTTTGATAATTTCCGGCATTTTCACCCCCATATACCGCTTTTGCATTAGGGCCATATAATAGAAAAAAGAAATTTTCCGGGTCAGGATAATCTGCATTCCAACCCCACATAAATACCTGCGCATTGCCATTACGCATTTTCTGTTGAAAGCGATTATAATCGGTCGCACGAATCACCAGTTGGATACCTAATTTAGAAAATTGCTTACGATACCAATTTAAACGCGCACGATCATCAGGCCCACTCGCTGCCGTATCAAAATATAAAATCAAAGCCTCACCCGTTTGCGGGTCTACGCCATTCGGATAGCCCGCCTCCTGCATCAAGCGTTTGGCAACCGTAATAGGTTTACGTTGCGCATGCCCATTTTGCCAATCATAAACATAAGGATTAATCCCTGCCTCCCCTGACTGATAACCAAAAATACCGGGCGGAATAGCCCCTTGTGCCGCTACCCCACGCCCATTCATAAAAATTGCAATATATTCTTCATAGTCCATGGCAATGGCAATGGCTTGTCTCAATTTACGTGCTGATTCACCACCTGCCGCACCAATCACCTTATCCAGCATATTAAAGCCCATATAATAAATGGAGCTAGCCACTGCCGTTTGCAATTGAATGCCTTTTGCCTGCATGCTTGCCGTCAGTCTTAAATCTCCCCCTGAAAATTGAATGGCTTGATCAAAACTATCCGAAGCAATGCCGGAAGCATCATAATAGCCTTGCAAAAATTTATTCCAATATGGAATGCTTTCCTTTTCCAAGCGGTAGATAGCCTTATCAATAAAAGGCAAACGCTTACCGGCATCCTCTAACAAACCCTGCTCTACATCGCCCTCTTCACCTTCACTCGGATAAAAGGCTGCATGAAAATGCGGATTTTTCAGCATCGTCATACGCAAGTTAGGATTATTTTCAACCAACATATAAGGCCCAGTGCCTAAAGGTTGCCAATCCAGCGTAATATTTTTATCTTGCAAACCTGCCTGCGTATAAAAAGCATCCGCCTCCCACGGCATCGGTGCAAAAAAAGGCATCGCCAACCAAAAAATAAATTGCGGATACTTACCATGAATACGAATTTTATAACGATATTTATCTAAAACTTGTACGCCGCTAATTTCATCCTCTTCCAATTGCGTGCGTGCCTTATCTTTTATGCGTAGCGCATAATCTCCCAAACCCACGATATATTGCTTCATTAATTCCGCAATAGGTGAAGAAATTTCAGGATGTACTAAGCGTTTAATTTGATGCACATAATCGGCTGCCGTGAGTTCTCGCGTCCCCTGCTGTGCAAAATCGGATAACTGCTTAATATTGTCTAATTGCGCAGAGCTTAAATCATGATACAAATAATGCCCTTGTGCATTTTTAGCTAAGGCGGGATGCGGCTGAAACCGAATGCCTGGCGCAATATCAATAATATAATCAGAATATACAACCTGATCAGCGGCAATTGTCTCCGGCAAAACACGTGCCGCTTTATCCAAATAAATAACATCCGGCATTTTAGTGGCCGTTAATGGCTCTAACTCATACGGACGCTTTAAAAAATGATACTGAAAAGGCGGCTCATAAATTTGCCCAATAAAAACATATTCATTAGAACTGTAAGCCTTCGCAGGGTCTAAATGCCGCGGCCTTTCACTAAAAGAAGAATATAAAATAGACTGATTTTGTGGCGTAGAAACTGCATAAGGATTATTCAATACCTCATTGCACGCAACTAAACTCAGGACACTAAAAATAAAAAAAACGGCTTTAGATACAAAATTCATGAACAAAAGGTAATACAATTAAACGAGAGTTTAAACGTTCAACCCACGTAAAGAAACGAGCGTCAATAATAAACCGTATGCCCCATAATCCAAAATAAAAAGACCAGACTTGCCGAATAGCTTTATAAAAAACCTACTCTCCAGTAGCCCGCACCCCACCATAGACTATTTTATCAGCCTATTTAATACGGCTTCTTTAGATAAAGAGTGGTATAAATAATAGCTCTTACTTTGTTCTAAAGGATAAAAAAATGAGTTTTAAGGCAACATTAACAAAAACAATTATAAAAATAACGCCAAACAAATTAATTATTTGGGTCGCCAATATCGTACTAAAAGATATTGCAGAATTGGTGCATTTTAATTTTGATATTGATGCACGCAAAGTTTTTACACAAGTACAATTAGTCGGCGAATCAGAAACAATTGATGTTTACATTGATGGCTTCGCCGTCATCACCGGTGAAAATGAGTATTATTT
>JALSIU010000237.1 GCA_026989715.1 Methylomonas sp. | reverse complement strand
ATCTTCGCGGCTAGGTAAAGGAAAATAAGTATTTTTATGATGGTTTGCTAAATAGAGCAATAAATTGGCAATACGTTTTTTAGAATGACCGACTGTTAGTTCAGATAACCAAATATCCGCATCATTCTGTATTCTTTGCCAGCGTGCCGTTAGTTGTTTATATAAGTGAGGTGAGTGTTGATTAATCAGCTCGATATCTTCTATGGGAATACGGCAAATAGAGGTGTTTTGCAAAGCGATGGCATGGTGTTGGTATGTGTTGCCGTTGAGTGCTTCCATGCCTGCCAGGTCACCTAATTGCAACAGGCGAACGATACGGTAACTTCCATTGGGTAAGTAACGCACTAATTTAATTGAGCCTGAACGAATGGTGTAAACAAAGTTGGCATTTTCATTTTCTAAATATAATGAATCACCCGCTTGCAATTCCATATCAATAATGGGAAAGTGTAATTGATTAAAGTCTTCTTGTTGCAGGTCGGCAAACAGAACTAAATCACGAATGGGGCATAATTTACATTTATCAGCACCATTCCAGGCTTGATTGATTGAAGGGAGTTCCATGATTTAAGCTGTTATTGCGGTCGTTGTGAGCGACAAGGTTATCAGTTTCTAGTTCAAGGCTTTTAGTATACTCTTAATTTATGATGTCTTATATAAAGTCATTGTATACAATTTAGGCTTGCGTGAATGATATTCTCAGCCCTTAAATTTAAAGATAAAGTATTATGAAAAACCAACAGACAGACATTACCTCATCGGGTGTCGAAAACTTAATACAGCGTTTACGTGAGCAAGGTGTTGCCGCAGGGCAAGAGCGTGCCGAAAGCATTGTTTTAGATGCACAAAAGCGTGCTGAATGGATTATAGAAGAAGCACAATTGGAAGCGCAGCAATTAATTGACAATGCTAAAAAACAGAGTGATGCTTTACGCGCCTCTGGAGAAGATGCTTTAAAATTAGCCACCCGAGATGCTTTATTAAAGTTGCGAGATACTTTGCTTGGGAGTTTTAGCCAAGAAGTGAAGCGGGTTGTCGGGCAAAAAATGGATCAGCAAGCCTTTTTAGAAAGATTGATTTTACAGCTGGCAGGGCAAGTGCGTGAGCAATTAGATTTGGATAATAAAGAAAATATCCGTATTTTTTTACCTAATACGCCTGTGGGTGTTGATGAATTAAAAAATAATCCCGATGAATTAAAAGCAGGCACTTTAACGCATTATACGGCGGCAATTGCTGCCGATATGTTGAGGGATGGGGTTTCTATACAGGTATCGGATGAGGTTGGCGGTGGCTTATCCGTTAGATTGGAAGAAGATGATATGGTGGTCGATTTTACTGATGAGACATTGGCTGCTTTACTGTTAGAGCATTTGCAGCCACGGTTTAGAGTTCTCTTGCAAGGGATTGTCAAGTGAGCTCAAAGCAGACAAATTATGCGATGCTCATGGCGAGCTTACCGCCGCACCCCATGTCTTTATGGGAACATAAAAATAAGCCCATTACGCGTTTGCACTTAGAAAAACGATTGACTTTATTACAGGATGCAGATCGGCAGCAACTTATGCTTATTGAGGGGGTTTTGCATTGGGCAAAAATGCAAGGTGCTGCCAGTGATGCGGCCGTTGCAGTAGAAGCAAAGCGTGCGATGCAATCCATAGAGAACTCACTATTACAAAGTGTTATTAGCTGGCGTATGGAGTTGCGTACGTTAATGGCAGCAATACGCCGGCGGAAACTAGGCAAAGAAGCCCCTGCAAAAAATGCCGCTTGGGGGTATGGTGAGGTGGTCACGTTGATTCGTCAAAATTGGCAAGTCGATGATTTTGGATGTAGCCGACGTTTTCCATGGGTTTTAGAGGCAAATACGTTATTTGTTACTGAGCAAAGCGTGGCTCTGGAAAAATTATTATTAAACCTAAGTTGGCAACATTATGCGCACATAGGGCAAGGGCATTATTTCGATTTTGAAGCCATTGTCATTTATGTCTTGCGTTGGAATATTATCAACCGTTGGGTGCAGTGTGATGAGCAAGCAGCAATGCGCCAATTTGAGGCTTTAGTTAATGAGGGCTTAGGTGAATTTTTAGCCCTCTAACGACTGAGAAGTTTTATAAACCTTGAAATTGACTTATTTTTTACTCAGTTTCGGGGTATTTTATCCTTAGTCCTAAAAATAGATATATTGATGCCTCGTTAGGAAATCCCTAATCTTTTTAAAATGATGAGAAGTAAATGAATAACACAACGAATGCAATAGCAACGGCCAGAGTGGTATCCATTCAAGATAGCTTGATATCAATCGAATCATTACCCGGCAGTACTAAGCCGCTAACCAAAAATGAAGTGGTTTATATCTTGCCGGCACGGAGTGATGCACAGCATCCTGAGAGATTAAAAGCCGAGGTGTTGCGGATTAATGGCAAGATTGCAGACGCACAAGTCTATGAAAGTACCGTGGGCGTTTCTGTCGGAGACTTAGTTGAACAAAGTGCAGAAATGTTGTCGGTAGAATTAGGGCCGGGCTTGCTCGGACAAGTGTATGATGGTTTGCAAAATCCATTAGATAAACTTGCTAATGAATTTGGTTATTTTTTACCGAGAGGGGTTGATTTCCCTGCTTTGGATGAAAATGCGCAATGGGCTTTTACGCCGATTGTACAAACCGGGTCAGTACTAAGTGCCGGTTCTGTTATTGGCACAGTGCCTGAAAGAGGCTTTATCCATAAAATTATGGTGCCTTTTGATGTGCAAGGCAAAGTGACGGTGACCTGGATTCAAGAAGGCACTGTGACGGTGAATGAGGCAGTCGCTAAAATAAAGTTAGCCTCTGGTAAAGAGCGGGTCTTAACCTTAAAGCAACGCTGGCCGGTACGCAAGGCACTGCCGCAAAATTTAATCAAGCAAAATGTTGCAGAACGCTTATACCCCCACGAGCCGCTGATTACTCACTTACGTCTGATTGATAGCTTATTTCCCATTGCCAAGGGAGGGATGGGCTGTATTCCAGGGCCATTTGGTGCCGGAAAAACCGTGTTGCAGAATTTGATTTCGCGTAATTCGGATGTTGATATTGTTATCGTGGTTGCCTGCGGTGAACGTGCCGGAGAAGTGGTTGAAACCATTACCGAGTTTCCTAAGCTCAAAGATGTCAATGGGAAAACCTTAATGGATCGCACCGTCATTATTTGTAATACTTCATCTATGCCGGTAGCAGCACGTGAAGCATCGATTTATACAGGGATTACCTTAGGTGAGTACTATCGACAAATGGGGCTAAATACCTTAATTATTGCAGACTCTACATCGCGCTGGGCACAAGCAATGCGAGAAACCTCGGGGCGATTAGAAGAAATTCCGGGGGAAGAGGCTTTTCCTGCCTATTTAGATTCTGCCATTAAAGGGATTTATGAGCGTGCCGGCGTCATTAAAACGGCTGACCAAAGTATCGGCAGTTTAACTATGATTGGTACGGTCTCGCCGGCGGGTGGCAATTTTGAAGAACCGGTGACTCAATCCACTTTAGGAACGGTTAAAAACTTTTTAGGTTTAAGTGCTGACCGCGCTTATAAGCGGTTTTATCCTGCTGTTGACCCGTTACTTTCATGGTCGCGCTATTTGGAACAGTTACAACCTTGGTTTACGGAGCATTTATCAGAATCCTGGGTTAAAAATGTACAAGATTTAATGGAATTATTGCGTAAAGGTGATGATATTTTGCAGATGATTCAAGTCACAGGGGAAGAAGGCATTACCACTGAGGATTTTGTGATCTATCAACAAGCTTTGTTTTTTGACATGGTGTATTTGCAACAAGATGCTTTTGATGCGGTTGATGTTGCCGTCCCCTTAGAGCGGCAACAGGCAAGCTTGACTAAAATTGTTGAATTGGTCAATACGCCTTATCAATTTGCAGATAAGGATGCAGTCCGTGATTATTTTACCCAATTGACAGGGTTCTATAAAAACTTAAATTATTCACCGAGCCATTCGAATGAATATGCTGATTATAACGATAAGATAGAGCAATTACGGCACTCGGTAATGGTAAGTGCATAAATAATATTATCTACTAAAAGTTTTAGCCCTTAAATAAAACGGATATGAGCTTATTCATTTTCACTATGCAATTCCACATTTAACTCACCGTCCCAATGGATTGTAATATCAATAATAATGGGTTGGCAACAGACTTGGCAGTCTTCTATGTAGTTTTGTTCTGACTCAGATTCATCAATGAGTAACACAATATTTTCCCCGCAATAGGGGCATTGTGCCGGGTATTCGGTTAATGCTTGCATGCTGGCGAGTGAATTTCTTAGAGAGAAATAGGCAATTATTGACTGGCAATCCCGTGTTTTTGAATGCGATAGAGTAAGGTGTCACGGCTTAATCCTAGTAATCGTGCAGATTTGGCGCGATTGCCATTGGTTCTTTGTAGAGCTTGATAAATGAGGTCTGCTTCTAATTTGTCTAAGCTGAGTCCTACTTCAGGTAGAGCAAAGCCTGCATTATCATGTGTTTGGTTTGATTGTGCCGAGAAAAACTCATGTGGAAAATTTTCCGCTTCTATCACTTTACCTGATAAGAGAATGGAGGTGCGTTCACAGAGGTTACGCAACTCGCGAACATTTCCGGGCCAGCTGTAGTTTTGTAAAATTTTGATGGCTTGTTTGGTAAATTTAGGTGGCACAATGGCGTGTTCTTTGGCGAAATGCTCTTGAAAATGCTTGATAAGGTGCTCTATATCTTCCACTCTCTCTTTTAGTGCGGGAAGCTCTAAAGGAATAATATTGAGGCGGAAGTATAAATCTTCACGAAATGTTCCTTCGCTGATTTGTTGCTGTAAGTCTGCATTGGTTGCGGCAATGATACGGGCATCCACCATATAAGGGACGGTATCCCCTACGGCCAAACATTCACCGCTTTCTAAAAAACGTAGTAGTTTGGCTTGGATGGATAGGGGCAATGAGTTCACCTCGTCCAAAAAAAGAGTGCCGCCATCTGCTGCTTGAAAGAGGCCGGTTTTATTGGCAATGGCACCTGTAAACGCACCTTTCCTATGGCCGAACAATTCTGATTCAATGAGTGATTCAGGTAAGGCGGCACAATTTAATGTAATAAACGGTTTATCAGCGCGATTGCTATCCTTTTGGATGGCTGTTGCCAAAACCTCTTTGCCGGTGCCTGTTTCACCTTTAATAAGTACGGTGACATCGGTAGCCGCCACCATGCGAGCACTGCGGAGTACCGTATCAAGTAGTGGCGAGTGGGTAATGATTTTATCGAAATGGCTCATATGCTAAAAATGGCGACTAAGACTAATAACATGCCAATCACTTGTTTGGTCGTGTGCAATTTTGAGATGCGGCTAATAAAACTGCTGACCATGCCGGTTCCCATCACGGCCGGTAAAGTACCTAAACCAAAGGCGAGCATCGATAAGGTACTCAATAAAATATCACCTGATGTAGCGGCTAATGCCAGCGCGGTATAGACCAGTCCGCAAGGAATCCACCCCCAGACCATACCAAATAGAAAGGCTTGATATAAACTGGCGACAGGAATTAATTTTCGGCCATAAGGCTCAATGGCTTTCCAGAAGCGTGAGCCTGTTTTTTCGATATAGGCAAAATTAGGGAACCAACCGGCGATATAAAAGCCGGCACCTGTAATAATGAGTGCGGAAATAATCTGTAAAAAACGATGTCCATGTGCTTCTCCTAGCGGGAGTGTCAGAATGGATTCTAGTAAGCCTATGATGAGACCGGCCAGCATATAACTAAAAATACGACCAAAATTATAACTCAATATAAAGGTAGTCATTTTTGACTTGTTGTTGCGAATTTCAGGCTTTAGGCTGAAAGATAATGTTCCGATGATAGAACCGCACATCGCAACACAGTGCAGACTGCTAAAGAGGCCAATAACAAAAGCGATTGGAATGGGTGAGCTGATAAATTGACTGATTTCCATCTGAATATATTAACATATTGAAAATAGGCTAGTATAGTCACTAAAGTAGCCTTGATTAGGGTTATGTTATATAACAATGTTTAATTGATATATGTATTGGAACGTTCTATTTAAACTTAAATGGAGCAACTCTTTCATATGAGTAATAAGTGGGACTTTGGGCAATTTAAAGTGGAGTGGAGCAAAGCAATGACAAACACAACGCAAAGTACAAAAAATATAGCCTTTGATGCAGTCGTTGATGGCTATCATATCGAAAATAATATTCGGAATATTGTTGTACAGGCACTTAAAGAAGGAAAAATACAGCCTGAAGCGATTAAACAGACCCTTAGCGATGTACTGGAAGGTGCTTTTGCTGGTATGGAGACACAATCAAGCAAGCCTGCTGATGCTATAAAACAAGTCATAAAGGGTATTGATGCTGCGCTCGGGCAAGTGGCAGAGGCATCAAAATTAGCGATTGAAGAAGCAAGTGCCAATGTACAGGATTTTTCAGACCATGATTTAAAACGCGCCTTAACGGACTTAGAGGCATTGGAAGGTTTATTTTTCGATACCTTAAGTGAGGTGGCTGATAAGGGGCAAGAATCGACGCGTAAAACACTGACAGATTTAGTGACGCATTTGCAAAACAGCGGTTCATTTGTGGGGGAGTCAGTTAAACAAATTTTATCTGTTTTGCATCATGATCTTGCTCGGGATGGTCGCTTGCAACAAATACAGTTATCTGATGTTGCAAAAGCGACGGGCTCGAGTTTTGCACGGATTGCCAGTGGTATATTGGCGGGTATTGCAGATAGTTTGGAGCCAAATAAACGATAATACTGCCCATTATCAGCCATTTTTAACATGAATAAGTCTTTGACTGTCAGTTTGTACATCACCTAAAAATTAAATAATATGTTATTGGAAACCCTAAAAGTTGCACGTGATTTTGGTCGCATACATGAAATATCTTCGATTCTGATTCGCTATGGTTTTGGTGATATCGTGCAACGTTTAGGGGTGGCTAATATTATTGAAAGTGCAGGGCATGCCTTAAAGTGGCAAGAAGTGGATGACTTAACAAGGATTGAGCCACCGGTGAGAGTCAGACGGGCACTCGAAGAGATGGGGCCGACCTTTGTTAAGCTTGGCCAAATTTTGGCAACCCGGTCTGATTTATTTGCACCTGAGTGGTTGCGTGAGTTTAAAAAACTGCAAGATCAGGTGAAAGCCGTGCCTTATCACGAGTTAGCCGCACAATTTGAAGAGGATTTAGGCGATAAGCCTGAAGCAATATTTGCAGAGTTTGACCCGGAGCCTCTTGCTGCAGCCTCAATCAGCCAAGTTTATAAAGCACGTTTACAGGATGGCAGCTCAGTGGTGGTTAAGATTCGTCGCCCTGGTATTCGCTCGATTGTGGAAGCGGACTTGCGTTTATTGGCTCAATTGGCAGAAATCGCTGAGCAGGAAATAAAGGTTTTACAACGCTTTCGGCCTCAACAAATCATCCGTTACTTTACTCAATCCATGCGTCGTGAGCTTGACTTGGCTGCGGAATGCCGTAATGCAGAGCGCATGAAGAAAAATTTGCTTGATGATCCCAATATTGTCATTCCTAAAGTCTATTGGCAATGGAGTTGTGAACGAATGAATGTTCAGGAGTTGATTGTAGGGATACCGGGGCATGATATAGAGGCAATAGAAAAGGCAGGGCTAGATCGTAAATTATTAGCTGAGCGGGGAGCTGAAGCCGTTTTGAAAATGATTTTGCAAGATGGTTTTTTTCATGCAGACCCGCACCCCGGCAATTGTTTTTACCTGGATAATAATCGTATCGCATTGATTGATTTTGGTATGGTAGGGCGACTTTCTACAGATAGGCGCGAGCAGGTATTGAATTTGTTACGCGGTTTAGTCGATGAAGACTCGCAAAGGGTTGTTAAAGTTTTATTGCAGTGGGGTGAGCAGGCAAGTTTACAGAATCGAGACCAGTTTATACTGGATATTGATGATTTTATTGACCAATACCATGATATTCCGCTAAAAGAATTAAATATTACCGATTTGCTCAATAACCTGACAACCTTATTGCGCGATTACCAGCTGAGTTTACCGCCTGATTTAACCTTATTACTGAAAGCTTTTGTTACCTTAGATGGCTTAGGTCGTCAGCTAGACCCTGATTTTAATTTAGTTGAGGTGGCAACACCTTTAATTACGCGTATTTTTTTAGCAAGGTATAGCCCCGATGCTTTATTAAAAAGAGGCAAAGGGAATGTATTGGAAATTGCCGAATTAATGACTGATTTACCCAAAGATTTGCACCGGCTTATGGAGGCGATACGCTATGGTTCGTTAGGGGTAAAAATTGATTTAAATAAACCGGAGTGGCTGGGAAAAGAGCTGGATCGTAGTATTAATCGCCTATCTATCAGTTTAGTGACCTCGGCTTTGATTGTGGGTAGTTCTATTGTGAGCACGGTAAAAGGTGGGCCTTCTTCTTTATTTGGTTTAATGGGGTTTATAGGCGCATTTATTGGGGGTATTTGGTTGTTATTATCAATATGGCGTAGTGGCTGATAGGGATATATTTTTGAGTGTAGCATGACCTTATAATGTCACGATTGGACTTAAGAGTTACTTTATCCGTTAAATTTTAGGAGTTTTAGATGTCGCGTTTATATTATGTTGTCTTGTTTTTTATTTGTAGTGCAACCGCTGTGGCAACGACGTGTCAGCATCAGCGGGTAAAGGTTCAGGTATTAGGGTCGGGCGGGCCTGAATTATCCGATGGCCGGGCATCTAGTTCTTATCTTATTTGGCTGGATAATAAAGGGGTGGTTCTGATTGATGCCGGTGCAGGCAGTAGTCTAAATTATGAGAAAAGTGGGGCTGAATTGGTTGATTTGCAAATGATTGCTTTTACACATTTTCATGTAGATCATAGTGCCGATTTTCCTGCTTTTATTAAGGCATTTTACTTTACGGAGCGCACTCAAAATTTGTTGGTTTTTGGTCCTGAAGGGAACCACTTTATGCCGTCAGCAAGTGAATTTACCAATAGGTTATTGGGGAGTCGCGGTGCATATGCATACCTGAATGATTACTTAAATAAGGAGGCGGCTAGTCCATTTAAAATCATCAGTCAAAATATTGCGGGCGTAAAGCGTCGCCCCGAAGCTGTGTATGCAAGCCATTCCATTGCTTTATTTGCGATTCCTGTGCATCATGGCTCTCTGCCTGCGTTAGCTTGGCGGGTTGAACTGGCTGGTTGCGCCATTAGTTTTTCGGGTGATATGAGCAACCGCTATCAAACGCTGGTTAAATTAGCGCAACAAACCGATATACTTATCGCGCATAATGCCATTCCTGAAACGATGCAAGGCGCAGGGCGAGCATTGCATATGCCACCCTCAGAAATCGGCAAAATTGCCCGGCAGGCAGGCGTTAAAAAATTGATTTTATCGCATCGCATGCGGCGCACTTTAGGTAAGGAGCAGATAAGTAGCCGTTTTATTAAGCAAGCGTACCAAGGGCCATTAGTCTATGCCAATGATATGGATGTGTTTTCTCCTTAAAACTAAACAACCACCAGATTTAAGCTGGTGGTTGTTTAGTTAGAGAAATTAAAAAAAGCCATGCTGGATTATGGCTGTGAGTTGCATGGACGGCGCGTCCACGTGGGGGAGGTCGTCGCTCCGAGCGATATAAAGAAAATGGTTGAGCCCCTGTGTGGTGGGGCTTTTTGCAAATCCTTTGGAGGTTTAAAGTAGTGAGAGTTAATGCGTAATATTCGATTGCTGAGCGTTATGGAGCGGATGATGGCAAGTGAGTTGCTGAAAACCATCTTTTCAGTGCTTCTGGTGTTAGTGGTGATTATCGTCAGCCGAAATTTTATTAAAATACTTAAAATGGCGGTGGATGGGCTGATTTCGAATGATGCTATTTTAAGTATCTTAGGCTTAAAGATGTTGTTGGCCAGCGTTAATTTTTTGGCACCATCTGTTTTTGTCGGGGTACTGATGGTGATTGGGCGCATGTATCGCGATCAGGAAATGTCTGCCTTATCTTCGGCTGGAATGGGCATGTGGCATATTTATCGCGCCATTTTTAAAGTGATTGTACCGATTACTTTGCTGGCGGCTTTGATGTCGTTAAGTGTAGGGCCGTGGGCGATTAATAAGGTTGAGACGATTATTTTTGAGCAAAAGCAAAATGCAGGGATTCGGGCTATTTCTGAAGGCAGGTTTAGTGAATACAGTCATGGTAAGTGGATATTTTATGCCGAGCGCATTAGTAAGGATAATAAAATGCAAAATGTTTTTGTGCGCAATATGGAGGGCAATGAAAGTGGTGTAATTACCGCAAAAAGTGCTGAATTAAGAAATGTACAAGGTAGTCTTTATATCGTATTTTTGCAGGGAGAGCGAGTGTTTGGGAAATTGGGGTCGGCTGATTATAGTATTGAGTCCTTTGCCGAGTATGCCATGCGCTTGGAAGAATCATCAGAAGAAATGGCAAGTAAAATTGAGGGCTTGCCGACTCGCACTATCTTGTGGCATCCGCAAAGTTTAGCAGAAGTGCGTGAGGTGTTTGATCGCTTGTCGGTTCCACTGAGCGTTTTGGTCTTGGCGTTTATGGCGGTACCTTTGGCACAGGTCTCTCCACGCGGGGGTATCTATGGAAATATGGTGACTGCTTTTTTGGTTTATTTTAGTTTTTCTAATTTTGAAAAAGTAAGTGGTAGTTGGTTGGTGCGGGGTGAAATACCCATTTGGCTAGGATTTTGGGGAACTTATTTACTGGCTTTTGTCGTGATTGCCTATTTGTTGATTAGGTTTTATGGCATGACTTGGGTGCTGATGTTTTTACGAGGTAAAACCGTATGAAGGTTTTAGATCGCTATATTATTAAAGAAATTTTAAAAGGTACTTTTATCACCTTAATCATCCTTTATACCTTGTTTAACTTATTTACCTTAAAAGATGAATTGAAGTTTCGTGGGGTGGGAGATTATGATTTGCCGCACATATTGATGTATATCGGTTTGCTTTTACCGCATTATTTATATGAGTTAATGCCATCGGCTGCTTTATTGGGGAGTTTATTTGTATTGGGAAATATGGCCAATCATCGTGAATTGGTGGCGATGCGGGTATCGGGGGTATCGATATTACGCATTATTCGTTCGGTGATGTTAGCTGGCATGATACTGGTTTGTTTTTCGTTTGTGATGGGAGAATTTATTGCGCCGGATGCAGAAAAGAAAGCGAAGATTTTAAGGAATGTGGCTAAAACTCACCGAGATATTGTGCGCATGGAAGGCGAAATTTGGTTACGCGAAGGTAATCAGTTTATTAATATTCAACGCGTGTATACGGCCGGAGATGTTGCGAATATTTTTTTGTATGAGTTAGATGAGCAACAGCATTTAAAGCAAATTGTTTTTGCCGGTAGAGGGCGTTTTTTAGACTCGGGTTTATGGCAGTTGCAAAATGTGGTGGTCACAGATATTTCCAAGCAAGGAGTTTCAACCAAGTCGTTACCGGAAAGCACTTGGAAGTCGGTGATTGATCAAGATGTAGTGGATGTCGTTGTGCTTGATCCGGAAAATTTATCATTGTATGAGTTGGCCAAATATATTCGTTTTTTACAAGAAAATAAGCAAGATGCAGATAAATATGCACTGGCATTTTGGGCTAGGTTAATTAATCCCTTTATTACATTGGTTATGTTATTGGTCGCAACGCCTTTTGTTGTGGGTGTAGGGCGTGGTGTTGCTTTAGGGCCAAGAATGGTGGCAGGTGTTTTGATTGGGATGGGGTTTAATATAGTAGATAATACGGTAGGGCAAATGGGGGTTGTTTATGGATTGAACCCTTTGTTTGTAGCAGTCTTGCCAAGTAGTCTGGTCTTAATGGGTGCTTTGTATGCAATTAGTCGTTTGCGTTAAGGAGAGACAATTTTAAGTTTTGGGTGTGTCTGTATCTGTATTATCAATACGAATGATTGTGGATTTAGAACTTAAATCCTGCCACGTTTTCCCCTCTTTTTGCCCTATGCGCCAAAAAATTCCTAGCCCTAATAGCAACCATGAGAGGCAGGCTGTCAGAAAGCGTATGCCGGCTTGTTGCCAGCTAATATCCGTTTTTTGTGCAGTGACCACGCGCAATTTCCAGGCGCGTAAGCCTAGCGTTTGGCCGCCATGTGTCCAGAACCAACCATAAAAAGCAAAGCTGACGGCAAGCAAATACAAGGGGTATAGAATGGGTGATTCAATGGCTTCGCCGGCCGTAAAGGGTAGTAATGCGGCTGTTGCGACAAAAAATGCCGCAATGACCAGCATAAGGTCGTAGAAAACGGCCGCCAGATAACGAAAAAAACCTACTTTTACAAGGTGTTGTGTATCAGTAGGTTTTTTTGTTGTTGGGGTATTCAATTAATCTTTGAACAAAGAAAGTTTTTGACCTAAGAACATGCAGTAGCCCATCAGTGCTGTCAACATGACCAGCGAGAATAAAAAAGGAGGCTTGTGAAATAGCAAAATAAAGAGATCAGAAATAAAAATACTGGCTAGAAAAGGGTGATCAATTAGCACATCGAAAATTTTTTTAAACATGGTTTTTGCCTATAAAGTTTTACAGCTCACTCAATACTAAAGGGTTTTTCTTTAAAGTTTGAGTGCGTGAATGTGAGCCTAGCTTAATATTATCAGCGTAGTAGGGTGTAAGTTTACTATATAATGAGTATTTTTGAAAACTGCCACATAATATTTATGTGCTTTCGGTATTTTGGCGTGACAATAACTTGAGTGGCGATATTCTACAATTGTGCGGGTTTAATACTTATAAAATTGATGTGCCTACGTTACAATACGATGAATTTATAAGGTTATTTTTGAGTAACTTTTAAATCAATTTAAAGGGAAGAGAAAGATTTTAAATTTTGTAAAAAAAATAATAAAAAAAGTAGCCGGTGAGGATGTTGCAAGTCAAACGCCCACTATGGAGACAAAAGTTGCTGTGCGTAGTGGCCAGAAGCCAGAGCAGCCCAGAATTTATACACGTTCTGAGCATAATATTTCGCGGGACAATATTAGCAAAAATGCACTGAAAGTATTATATCGTCTTAAAAGTGAGGGTTATGATGCGTATTTAGTGGGGGGATGTGTCCGCGACTTATTGTTAGGGCGTGAACCCAAAGATTTTGATGTCGCCACTAATGCCAGTCCTGAGCAAGTCAAAGCGGCATTTCGTAATTGTCGTTTAATTGGTCGTCGTTTTCGTTTGGCGCATGTCCATTTTGGCCGGGAAATTATTGAAGTAGCAACATTTCGTGGCACGGCAGAAGATGTGCAAAGTAGTCAGAAAACAGATCAAAATGGCCGCCTATTGCGTGATAATCATTATGGTAGTATCGAAGAGGATGTGTTGCGCCGTGATTTCACGGTTAATGCTTTGTATTACAATATCAAAGATTTTTCCATAGTCGATTATGTCGGTGGTATGGATGACCATAAGGCAGGGGTCTTGCGCCTGATTGGGGATCCGGAAACGCGCTATCGTGAAGACCCGGTGCGCATGATAAGAATGGTGCGTTTTGCAGTCAAATTAGGATTTACCATTAACGAAGCGTGTGAACGCCCTATCTTTGAGTTAGCAACATTATTAGGTAATATTCCGGCCGCTCGATTGCAAGATGAAGCGTTGAAATTGTTTTTATCAGGCTACGCCGTACAAACATTTGAAATGTTAAATCATTATGGCTTATTTGCGCAGTTATATCCTGTAGCTGCCAAAAGTTTGCAAAGTGAAGTCAGTGGTTTTCCGCGCCTATTTATTGCGAAAGCACTTGAAAATACGGATAAACGGCTTGCAGAAGGCAAAGGCATTGCGCCTTATTTTTTATTTTCCACCTTTTTATGGGATGCGGTAAAAGAGCAAGTTGATGAAAATAGGGCAAAAGGAATACCAGAATCCATTGCCTACCAGCAAGCGGCAAGTGTTGTGATTGCTGAGCAGGTAAAAAGTACTTCTTTTCCTAAGCATATTGGTACGGCCATGCGTGATGTGTGGAGCTTGCAGGCGCGTTTTGATAAGCGCAGTGGCGCACGTCCTTATCGTTTGTTGGGGCATCCAAAATTTAGAGCTGCTTATGATTTTTTGGTGTTACGAGCGACAACAGGCGGAGCAGAGCAAGAATTGGCCGATTGGTGGACAGAATTTCAAACAGCGACCGATGCGGATAAGAAAAAAATGCTCGCTCAGTTAAACAATCAGTCACCTAAAAAACGCAAGCGTAGACGTAAGCCCACGGTAAAACAGCAAAAAAATGACTAAGGTAATTGCCTATATAGGCCTAGGGAGTAATTTGGACAGCCCGGTTGCACAGATAAATACAGCAAGACAAGCCATTAATGCTATTGATGCTGTGCAGGAGCAAGCATTTTCAAGTTTGTATCGCAGTCCGCCTATGGGACCGCAAGACCAGCCTGATTATGTGAATGCAGTGATGGCAGTGAGTACCGATAAAGAGGCTATCGCTTTATTACGTTGCTTACAGAAAATTGAGCTAGAACAAGGGCGCGTGCGGAAAGATGAGCGTTGGGGAGCGAGAACCTTAGATTTGGATATCTTGCTTTATGGCGATCAGTTGCTTGAGCTTCCTGATTTGCTTGTACCGCATTATGGGTTGGCAGAGCGTGCTTTTGTGTTATATCCCTTGCAAGAGATTGCACCATTATTAAGTATTCCGGGTAAAGGCTCTATTGCTGAATTGGTTGCACAGTGTCCGCTAGAGGGTTTGCAGAGGTTAGCGCAATGAGTCAATACGCTGCTTTAAGTCCGCGTAAGGTCAAGACGATTACCGACTTGTTGCAAATGAAACAGGATGGGCAGAAAATCGCAAGTTTAACGGCTTATGATGCCAGTTTTGCGGCATTATTAGAGCAGGCGGAGGTAGATGTCATATTGGTGGGTGATTCCTTAGGTATGGTCGCGCAGGGGCATGCGAGTACCGT
>JALSIU010000236.1 GCA_026989715.1 Methylomonas sp. | reverse complement strand
TTCACCATAATCCATGGCAACCGTTGTTGTTCTTTTACGCCGCACAACACTATCTTCTGTAGGCTTTGCTTCGGTTGATATAGGATCAATTTCACTAACCGTTTTAATCGCCGTGGTTTTACCAGCTCCCACACACCCCGTAAAAACAAATTTTATTTTATGATTTGTATCCATTTTTTAATTCAAAATGTCTATTAGCTTAATGATTTTATACGCTTGCCTATTTTGGCATATAATTTTCGTTTATCAGTGCTGATAGTTTTTTCATGAATATCACTTTCCTGACACAACTCAATTAAATCAATCACTTTACACGCATTATAAAAATCAATGACTTTTGCAATAGGAAATCCGGTATTAACATGAATTGTCTGTAAATCAGCCGAATTACTATGCATATAAGCGGCCAATTGGATTAATTCACGACAACCTGGCAAATTAATATCAGGCCAGCGTTTTAGGCGCACAATATCACTACTTTGATGCCCTATTATAAATTTGCCTTGTGAGCTACAAAGCACACTATACCAAAGTAAATTATTTAAAGGCTGTGGTTTAAACGCTTGTTGTGCAACAAGCATTTGTAGTTGAGGTTCACCTATTTCCTTTAAGACAAAGCCTCCTTGACAGTTAAAATAACCCTGTAAAGCTTCTAGTTTTTGAGTGCCGTAATAACACTGATTTTGTAAATCAATATATAAATCAGCTACATTATCCAAACTAAATGCTAACTTTTTATCAGTATTTTTTTCTAGCAATAAACGAATAAACGGGTGTTCAGAAGGGGCGAATGACACGGATGTAAACAAGGACGACTCTTGCCCTGCGGGTTTAGTGGCTTGCTCGTTTTCCCGCGGCGTTACTGCCTTTGCAACCACTGGTTGCGATGAGGGTTTACTAAGAAAATCAGGCGAATTATGTTCTGCGCTAGGCATATCTTGACGCGCTGGTTCACTCGCCGTTTTTTTACTTTGTTTAAACTTTTCAAAAAAACCTAAGGATCTCGCTTTTGGAGCACTCACTTGCCCCTTATCGTTAACAGTAGACAGATTAGCTACATCAGGCTTATTTTTTTCAAAGAATCCTAAAGCGGGGGGCTTAATTTTTTGCATGCGCTCATGATTTTCCTGCGGCGAAAAATCAGCAACAATGGCACTATCAACCTCTAAACTATTTAGCAATTGAGTCAACGGCCTTAAAAAAGGAATATTATTTTTATCCACCAATAACTCATGTGCTACCGCACCAGTCTGCTCTAGTACACAAAAAATACAACGCTCTCGCGGCAAAGTTTGCAATAACTTATCCTGTTCAAAGACCTCTCTTAATCGGCTAGATAGCACAAAAAAATCGGCCTCATCTTTAATCAATGTTATCTGCCAAGAGCTATCTAACCGACTGCCGGCAAGCGATAAAATAGACTCAAAAGTCAATTTATCATTTTCACTAAATCCAATTAATTGCAACTGAAAAGATACGGGAGAGCTTGTTCTAAAATTCAAATATTCTTCCTTAAATTAAAAACATACACATAAATAGTATAGTAAAATAAACAACACTTACAAGCCTGTTTTTATTAATAAAAACAATAAAATTAATATTGGAATTCCTTTCGCGTCAATTTATCAAAAACTATTCACCTTAGCTCTAAAGCTTGTTTTATAATGGTAGATTCGAAACAAACTTTTGCTGCACTACATTCACCATGCCCTCTACTTATTCAATTTTATTTTTAGCATGATTTCCATCAACAAGCTCTCTTTTGCGCGCGGCGACAATAAAATATTCAACAATATTTCCCTTACAATTCAGCCTCATAAAATCACTGCCATTATGGGGCCTAGCGGGACAGGCAAGACCACCCTATTAAAACTCATCAGCGGCCAACTAAAACCTGATAGTGGCAGCATTATGATTAATGAGCAAAACGTACACCAGCTATCGCGCAAAAACCTGTATGCATTACGTCAAAAAATGGGCATGCTATTTCAAAGTGGCGCATTATTAACGGATATGTCAGTGTATGACAATATCGCCTTTCCTATCCGCGAACATACCGCCTTACCGGAATCTATGATACGGACACTGGTATTAATGAAACTGAATGCCGTCGGCCTCAGGGGTGCTAAAGACTTAATGCCGAGTGAACTGTCGGGCGGCATGGCTAGGCGTGTCGCAATGGCCAGAGCACTGGCTTTAGACCCTGAAATGATTATGTACGATGAGCCCTTTACCGGGCAAGATCCCATTTCTCTAGGCGTATTAGTAAAACTCATTGCCACACTGAATCAGACATTACAACTCACCAGCATTATCGTGTCGCATGATGTACAAGAGACGGCCGCCATTGCGGATTATATTTATTTATTATCTGCGGGAAAAATTGCAGGCCAAGGCACGCCTGAGGAGCTATATAGCTCTGATTCTGCCTGGGTGCAACAATTCATGCAAGGCAAACCGGATGGCCCTGTGCCCTTTCATTACCCTGCACAGGACTATCAAAATGATTTATTGGCACACTAAACAATGAAATTTTTTCACTCCATTGGCCAAATAAGCCTACAATCCCTTGCCAAACTAGGGCGTAGTACTTTATTTTTGAGTGCCATTATCAATAGCCTTGGCTATCCATTGTTACGCCCCAAATTACTGATTAGACAAATATACTCTGTAGGCGTATTAAGCTTTTGGCTCGTTGCCATTTCAGGGCTATTTGTGGGTATGGTACTGGGCTTACAAGGTGTTTATACGCTATCTACCTTTGGTGCCGAGTCCTCACTCGGTATTATGGTTGCTGCATCTTTAGTCAGAGAGCTAGGCCCTGTGGTCAGCGCCTTATTATTTGCTGGGCGCGCAGGCTCCGCCTTAACGGCTGAAATTGGCCTAATGAAAACGACTGAACAGCTATCAGGTATGGAAATGATGGCTATCGATCCATTAAAATATATTATCGCCCCGCGCTTTTTGGCCGGCTTCATCTCTTTGCCATTACTTGCTGCATTATTCAGTGCTATCGGTATCTGGGGGGGCTATATAGCCGGTGTGGAGCTATTAAATGTTGATGTCGGGGCGTATTGGTCACAAATGCAAAGTGCCATCGACTTTTATGATGATATTGTCAATGGCATTATCAAAAGCATTATTTTTGCGTGGATTATTACTTGGATTGCTTTGTTTGAAGGCTATGATGCCACCCCCACGTCGGCAGGAATCAGTCGTGCAACCACAAAGACTGTAGTCAATTCAGCATTTGCCATCTTATTATTTGACTTTTTACTAACCGCTCTTATGTTTGGTACTTCTTAATGATGCAATATAAAGCCCTAGAAATTTCAGTTGGACTTTTTGTCAGTGCCGCCATGGCCGCACTTTTCTTTCTTGCCATGCAAGTAAGTAATTTCAATGCGTTACAAAATACAAATAGCTATACACTCACCGCCCATTTCGACAATGTCAGCGGCTTAAAAACAAAGTCATTGGTTTCAATGGCAGGTGTTCCCATCGGTCGCGTCACTGAGATAAGTTTTGACCCAGAAAATTACGATGCATTAGTCAAAATGCGGATTGATGCACGCTACAACACTATCCCGAGTGACACTTCTGCCAGCATTTTAACAGCAGGGCTACTCGGAGAAAAATATATCGGCTTAACCCCCGGCGGCTTAGATGAATTCTTACAAGAAGGCGATGCCATTGAATTAACGCAATCTGCACTGGTCTTAGAAAAACTGATTAGTCAATTTCTATTTCAATCCGCCTCAAAAGACTAAGCGCTCCTCAATGCAAAATTTAGAAATAATCAAGACCTCCCCGTCCGATTACCAAATAAAAGGTGAATTAAGCTTTGCGACCATTAACAAATCGACCCTAAATGCCTTAAAATTTCAGCGCACGACCAGTGCCATCACAATTGACCTACAGAAGATTAGCAAAATTGATAGCGCAGGACTCGCTTTACTTATAGAATGGATAAAATTTGCGCGGGCACAGCAGACAGAGCTACAATTTACCAATATTCCTGGCCAATTAACAGCATTAGCAAATTTAAGTTACCTGTCAGAAACCGAGCTATTTACGATAAAATAACCTATACGCAATGGATAAATTACTCATTACAGGTGGCAAAAAACTGTCTGGCGAACTCACTATTTCAGGTGCCAAAAATGCCGCACTCCCCATTTTAGCGGCAACACTATTAAGTGACACCTCTGTCAGTGTCGGTAATATTCCTCACCTACACGACATTACCACGACCATGGAATTATTAGGTTGCATGGGCGTAGAGCTGTCAATTGATGAAAAACTCAATATTGCCGTCAATAGCAATACCATTAACAAATTAGAAGCCCCCTACGAATTGGTACGCACCATGCGCTCTTCCATTCTGGTTTTAGGGCCATTACTAGCACGTTTCGGGCAAGCCGATGTCTCCTTGCCCGGCGGTTGTGCAATCGGGGCTAGGCCGGTTAATTTACACTTAGAAGGCCTCAGCCAAATGGGCGCCGATATCCGTGTTGAAAATGGCTATATCCATGCCAAAGCAACCCGTTTAAAAGGCTGTCGTTTAGTACTAGAGCAAGTTACGGTAACCGGGACTGAAAATTTGCTGATGGCAGCAACACTCGCGGAAGGCACGACTATTTTAGAAAATGCCGCCCGCGAACCTGAAGTCAATGATTTGGCGCATTTCCTTAATAAAATGGGAGCAAAAATTACTGGCATTGGTACTTCGGTTCTCGAAATTGAAGGCGTAGAACGATTAGGGGTAGAAAACCTGCATTACGATGTTCTGCCTGACCGTATCGAAGCAGGCACTTATTTAGTTGCCGCGGCCATGACTCGCGGAAAAATTAAACTTAAAAAAGTGCAGCCCAATTTACTCGATGCCGTGCTCGCAAAACTAAAAGAAGCCGGTGCACAGATTCGTACCGGCGAGGACTGGATTGAACTGGATATGCAAGGCAAACGTCCTCAGGCCGTCTCTATTCGTACCGCACCCTTCCCTGCCTTTCCAACCGATATGCAAGCGCAATTTACTGCAATGAATGCCATTGCTGAAGGGGTCAGTACCATTACCGAAACGGTCTTTGAAAACCGCTTTATGCATGTGCAAGAAATGCAACGTATGGGCGCACACATCAGGCTAGAATCTAATACTGCCATTTGCACAGGCATGGAGAAACTAACTGCCGCCCCGGTGATGGCAACCGATTTACGCGCCTCAGCCAGTTTAGTGCTGGCAGGTTTAGTTGCCGAAGGCGAAACACTGGTTGATCGCATTTATCATATTGATAGAGGCTACAACCACATAGAAGAAAAACTTTCTCAACTCGGCGCAATCATTCGCCGTATTCCAAGATAACAAGGCTTTAATACTCATGCTAACGATCGCTGTTTCCAAAGGCAGAATATATGACGATGCACTGCCCTTATTGGCAGAAGCCAACATCATTCCTATTGATGATCCCAAAACCAGTCGCAAACTCATTCTGCGTACCAATCATGATGATGTCAAACTCGTGATTATTCGTGCTACGGATGTACCTACCTTTGTTGAGTACGGTGCAGCGGATTTAGGAATTGCGGGCAAAGATGTCCTCATCGAACATCAGTCAGATAACCTCTATGAACCACTGGATTTAAAAATTGCCTGTTGCAAACTGATGACGGCAGCACCGACTGATGCCCCGGAAATTTCAGGGCGCATACGTGTCGCAACGAAATATGTCAAAACAGCTGAACGCTATTTTGCCGGCAAAGGCATTCAAGCAGAAATCATCAAGCTTTATGGTGCAATGGAACTCGCCCCTATTGTTGGCCTCGCTGACTGCATTGTAGATGTGGTTGATACCGGCAATACATTACGCGCGAATGGCCTAGAGCCACGTGAACTGATCATGAACATCAGTTCACGCCTCGTTGTCAATAAAGCCTCCATGAAAATGAAGCACCAGTTAATTCAGCCCTTAATTGACCAATTTGAAAAAACCCTAGCGCAAAGATAAGACTATGACAGCAAATATTACCCGCCTTAATAGCAGTGATACCCATTTTTCTGCCCAACTCCAGCAATTGCTTGCCTGGGAAGAGTCTTCAGATGCTGATATGCATCAGCGTGTATTAGAGATTATTGCTAATGTGCGTAAAAATGGCGATCAAGCCGTTATCGACTACACCAATCAATTTGATCGCTGCAAGATAAACGATGCTGCACAGTTAGAAATTTCGCAAGCACAATTAAAATCTGCTTGGGATAATTTGCCCACTGATAAAGCAGATGCCTTACAAACAGCAGCTAACCGAGTACGTGCTTATGCCGAAAAACAAAAAATGGCATCTTGGCAATATACGGAAGCAGATGGCACCATGCTCGGGCAAAAGGTAACGCCTTTAGACCGAGCGGGGCTTTATGTACCGGGTGGTAAAGCCGCCTACCCTTCTTCTGTTTTGATGAATGCCATTCCTGCTAAAGTCGCAGGCGTACGTGAATTAATTATGGTTGTCCCCACGCCTGATGGTGTCACTAATGAGTTGGTACTAGCCGCCGCCTATCTTTCCGGTGTTGACCGTGCTTTTGCTATCGGCGGTGCACAGGCAGTGGCTGCACTAGCCTACGGCACACAAACGATTCCGGCTGTCGAAAAAATTGTAGGTCCCGGCAATATTTATGTGGCGACTGCTAAAAAGCTCGTTTTTGGCCAAGTAGGGATTGACATGATTGCCGGCCCTTCTGAAATCTTGATTATTTGTGATGGCAAAACCGATCCCGACTGGATTGCAATGGATTTATTCTCACAAGCGGAGCATGATGAAGATGCACAGGCCATTTTATTATCTGATGATGCAGACTTTTTAGAGGCTGTGGCAGCCAGTATTGAAAAACTACTCCCAACAATGGAGCGTGCCGATATTATTAACGCATCACTTTCAGGTCGAGGTGCTTTAATTAAAGTCACGTCATTAATTGAAGCGGCCGAAGTAGCCAATACCATTGCACCTGAACATTTAGAACTATCCGTTGCCGACCCTGAAAGTCTTTGTGAGCATATCTTTAATGCCGGCGCCATTTTTATGGGTCGCTATACTGCCGAAGCATTAGGAGACTATTGTGCAGGCCCCAACCATGTATTACCAACCTCTGGCACGGCACGTTTTTCATCACCATTAGGTGTCTATGATTTTCAAAAACGTTCCAGCCTGATTTTCTGCTCAGCCGAAGGTGCCAATACTTTAGGCAAAACAGCCTCGGTATTAGCACGTGGTGAAAGCTTAACAGCCCATGCACGCTCAGCAGAATATCGTTTAAAATAACCACAATTAAAGAGAAACAAGATGACTGATTTACCTGAAAGAACCTGCGAAATAGAGCGTTTAGTAATGCACCCAAAATTAGTTGAAGCCGCTTTGAGTGGTCGCAAAACGCAACAACGCCGCGATGGAGTTTACGGCTACCCTGAAGAAACCTTTACTCTTGATGGTGTAGATTTTGTTATCACCGCATTAGAAAGAAAAACCATTGGTGATATGACTGATGCCGATGCACAGGCCGAAGGTTACCCAACATTGGAAATGTATAAAAACCTTATTCTAAAAATGCACGCTGGTATGGAATGGGACGAATCTGCACCGGTATGGGTACACCACTTCAAGCGTGTCGCTTAAAATACGCATGTCCACACAAGCATTAATCAATTCCGTTATTCGCCCCGAAATTCGTGCTTTAACGGCTTACAAAGTTGCCGATGCGACTGGTTTTATCAAACTGGATGCAATGGAAAACCCTTATATCTGGCCGGATGCGTTAAAAACAGAATGGCTAAAGCGCGTACGCGATGCTGAAATTAATCGTTACCCCGATCCTGAGGCAAAATCGCTGTGTCAGATTTTAAAAGCATATAACCGGATTCCGGATACCTGTGATTTGATTCTAGGCAATGGCTCTGATGAAATCATTCAATTGTTGCTCATGGCATTACCTGCCCATGCAGCTGTCATGGCACCTGAGCCTAGTTTTGTCATGTACAAGCAAATTGCACAATGCTTAGGCTTAAATTATCAAGGGTTGCCGTTACTTGCTGACAATTTTGAATTAGATATTGAGGCAATACTAGGCGCAATCAAAGCACAACAACCTGCCATTATTTTTCTTGCCTACCCCAATAATCCAACCGGTAATTTATTTGATAGCGCCGCCATTGAGCGCATTATCACACACAGCACCGGCCTAGTGATTATTGATGAGGCGTACGCACCCTTCACCGACTTCAGCTTTATTGAAAGGCTTACCGAATACAATAACCTATTAGTCATGCGTACAGTGTCTAAGCTTGGTTTAGCAGGCTTACGCTTAGGCTTTATTGCAGGCCACCCCAGCATTATTAATGAGCTGAATAAAGCGAGACTGCCATACAATATCAATACTCTAACCCAATGCAGTGCCGAATTTGCACTCACTCACCCTGAGATGTTTGCAGAACAAACCGGTACAATTTGTACTGAACGCGCACGTATGTTTCTACAACTGAGTGTATTAGAAGGTATTAGCCCCAGTCCCAGTGCAGCTAATTTTATTCTTTTCCGCACCCCGCACAATAGAGCAACTGATATTTTTAATGCTTTGAAAGAAAAGAATATTTTAATCAAAAACTTGAGTTCACAACAAAGCTTATTAAAAGACTGTTTACGGGTCACTATCGGCAAACCCGAGGAAAATAATGCCTTCATTAAGGCACTCAAAGCAACGCTACAAGCCTTATAATAATCAAAAGAATATAAATCCGACTTCAAAATGCAGTGGCTCTCATGTACTATTGAGTCGGTAACAAATCATAAAAGCTAAACATATAGCTAACAACGAGGAGTGTTATACATGAGCGAACAAGGCGTGGATCATTCAAAACGCCAATTTCTAACAACAGCTTTAACCGTTGTCGGTGCTGTTGGTACAGGTTATATTGCAGTACCCTTTCTGTCACAAATGCAACCAAGTACCAAAGCAAAAGCGGCTGGAGCACCTGTAGAAATTGATATAAGTAAATTAGAAACAGGACAGCTTATCCGTGCAGCATGGCGCGGAAAACCTGTCTGGGTACTTAATCGTACCCCTGAAGTATTAGCAGTATTAGCAACAGAAACCAGCAAACTTGCTGACCCTAACTCGTTAGAATCTAATCAACCGGCATACGCTCAGAATGAATTACGGTCGATTAAACCTGAAATTTTTGTGGCAGTCGGCCTGTGTACTCACCTAGGTTGCTCACCAACCTTCCGCCCTGAAATAGCCCCTAATGATTTAGGCTCTGACTGGAAAGGCGGTTTCTTCTGTCCATGTCATGGCTCAGGATTTGATCTGGCAGGACGTGTGGTGCGCGGCGTTCCCGCTCCGACCAATTTAGATGTCCCCCCACATCGTTACATCACTGATACACGCATTATTATTGGCGAAGATACAACGGAGGCTGACGTATGAAATCCAAAATAGATAGCTGCGGCTCTTGGGTTCTTGATCGATTCCCACTGACTAAATTGTGGAATGATCATATGGCGCAATACTACGCGCCCAAGAATTTTAACTTCTGGTATTTTTTTGGCTCCTTGGCACTACTTGTACTCGTCAACCAACTGATTACCGGCATTTTATTAACCATGAACTACAAACCGGATGCTAGTTTAGCATTCGATTCTGTAGAATACATTATGCGTGAGGTTCCTTGGGGCTGGTTAGTGCGTTATATGCACTCCACAGGGGCATCAGCCTTTTTTATTGTGGTTTACCTACATATGTTCCGTGGATTAATTTACGGCTCATACAAGCAACCTAGAGAGCTGGTATGGATTTTTGGCATGTTGCTATTTTTAGCATTAATGGCTGAAGCCTTCATGGGTTACTTATTACCTTGGGGACAAATGTCATACTGGGGTGCGCAAGTTATCATCTCATTATTTAGTGCTATCCCGGTCATCGGTGATGACCTATCCTTATGGGTTCGTGGTGACTATGTCATTTCTGATGCCACCTTAAACCGCTTTTTTGCATTTCATGTCATTGCCATTCCACTGATTTTACTGATGCTGGTCTTTATGCATATCATTGCCTTACATGAAGTCGGCTCCAATAACCCTGATGGTATTGAAATCAAAGCCTCCAAAGATCCATGGGGACATCCTGTGGATGGTATTCCATTCCACCCATACTACACCGTCAAAGACATTGTTGGCGTTGCTGTTTTTCTGTTCTTTTTTGCAACAGTCATGTTTTATATGCCGGAAATGGGCGGCTACTTTTTAGAGCATGCCAATTTTATCCCGGCCGATCCATTAGCAACACCGGAACATATTGCACCGGTTTGGTACTTCACACCGTTCTACGCAATCTTAAGAGCCATTCCTGATAAGTTTGCCGGTGTTATTGCAATGGGTGGTGCAATTGTGGTTTTATTTCTCCTGCCTTGGTTAGACCGTAGCCCGGTTAAATCTATTCGCTACCGTGGCGGTATCTATAAAAAAGCAATTGTCTTATTTGTCATCAGCTTTTTAGGTTTAGGCTATTTAGGTATGCAAGCACCTACTGCCGGCGCAACCATGATGGCGCGTATATTCACCGCTATCTATTTTGGCTTCTTCTTATTAATGCCAATATATACACGCTGGGAAAAAACCAAACCGGTTCCCAAGAAATTGACCGAGCAACCGACCCTTGAAGACAGAATTCCCGCACTTAAGAAAATTTACGGCGAAGTCATCAAAGATGTAACGGAAGTAAAAGATGGTAAAACCATTACACATAAACGTCCCGATACGGCCGGAGTTGCCAGAGTCATCCGTCGCACTGCTACCAATATCAAAAAGGGCCTAGACTAATATGAAAAAATTACTACAAACTTGTCTATTACTCTTAATGCCTTTAGGGGTTTTTGCCTCTGCAGGTATGGAGCTAGAAGATGCCGACATTGATTTATCTAATAAGAAATCATTAGAAAATGGTGCACACCTCTATGTGCAGTACTGCTTAGGCTGTCACTCCACTAAATATATTCGCTACCTGAATATTGCGGATGACTTCGACATAGACCAAGAAGAAATTTTAGAAAAAGTAGCACCTGACGGTGCCGGCATTTATGACAAAATGCTGTCCGCGATGAATGCGCATGATGCTAAAAAATGGTTCGGTACTAAACCACCTGATTTATCATTAATTGCCCGTTCCAGAGGTGCAGATTGGCTATATAGCTACTTAAGAGGGTTTTATATCGATACCAAAAAACCTTTAGGCGTTAACAATACGGTTTTCCCTGATGTCGGTATGCCCAACCCTTTATGGCAATTACAGGGTACACAAGAAGCTATTTATGAAAATATTGATGGTCAAAACGTCATTACCGAATTGACACTTGTTGAGCAAGGTACTATGACACCTGAGGAATTTGACCAAGCAGTCAATGATATTGTTAACTTTTTAGTCTACGCAGGCGAACCTATCCAAGAGGAGCGGCGTAGCATGGGTAAATACGTTCTATTCTTTATCTTTATGTTTGGCCTCCTTGCCTATCTATTGAAAAGAGAATACTGGAAAGATATACACTAAAAATTGCAGATAAAATAAAGAGCCAGCTTCAGTCCTAAATACAGCATTATTCAATACTTGCGTTGTCGGCTCATTTTATTTCTCATGCAACACTTAACAAGGCACTATGGATTTTTCTATAGTGCCTTGCTTATATCTATCCGAAAACCCATTAGACACATCATAATCGCCCCTCCCTCCTATCATTTGATACAAATCTATTCCATAAACTCAAAATACCGGAAAAATTCAATTTTCTAAACTTCACTCTGTCATGTAAGCAGGCAGACAATATCGAAAAATGGGATAATACCAACATCCTGCCAAAATAACGCACAGACCTCATTAAAGAGTACCACCCCCTTATGACCACTCGTAGCACAAGCTTTGCTTCTTTGCCCATCCCCCCCACTCAAATCAGCAATCTAGAGTCGCTAGGTTATCACAACATGACACCTATCCAAGCTGAAAGCCTCCCCCCGATACTACAAGGTGCTGATTTGATTGCGAGAGCTAAAACAGGCAGTGGTAAAACAGTTGCCTTTGGCATTGGCCTATTAAATAATATTAATCCACGATTTTTTGGTGCGCAAGCATTAGTACTTTGCCCTACACGCGAACTGGCCGACCAAGTTGGCAAAGAAATCCGCAAGTTAGCGCGCTATACTGCTAATATAAAACTGGTTGCATTATGCGGCGGAAAACCATTAAGAATACAAGCCGCATCACTAGAACATGGTGCTCATATTATTGTCGGCACGCCAGGGCGCATACAAGACCACTTACATCGAGGCACGTTGAATCTTGACGGTTTAAAAACCCTCGTACTAGATGAAGCTGATCGTATGTTGGATATGGGGTTTATTGATGAAATGCGCGACATTATTGCACACACACCAAACTCACGCCAAACCTTATTATTTTCAGCAACCTACCCCGATAGCATAAAAAAAATGAGTCGGCAATTTCAGCATGACCCCATCACTGTGACGGTTGATGCAGAACACAATACCCATGTCATTCAACAGCAGTTTTACCAAATAAAACACAGCGAGCGCAATCAGGCTTTATTAAGCTTATTTGCCCATTATCAGCCTAAAACCACCGTTGTATTTTGTCATACCAAAATTCAGTGCAGTGAGGTTGCCGACTTTCTCCGACAACACAATATTGAAGCGCTGGCCATTCACGGTGACTTAGAACAATATGAGCGCGACCAAGTATTAGTTCGTTTTTCCAATCAGAGTTGCTCAGTATTAGTGGCAACGGATGTGGCAGCACGCGGCTTAGATATTAAATCCCTACAAGCGGTCATTAACTATGAACTGCCACATGACCCTGAAATTTATGTACATAGAATCGGTCGTACCGGTCGGGCAGGTGCAACAGGGATTGCATTAAGTTTATTAACAACGAATGAACAACAACGCATTGATGCCATTAGCGACTACCAAAATAGCCCCTGCGAATGCGCATCAATCCAAACGCTCACACAGCATACTGATTTTACTTTACAACCGGACATGATGACGATTCAACTGGACTCAGGGCGTAAAAATAAATTGCGCCCCGGTGATATTTTAGGGGCTTTAACAGGTGATGCAGGCCTTACCGGCAAACAAATCGGTAAAATTGATATTTTTGACATATTCAGTTATGTTGCCATTGAACGCAATGCAATACGTCAAACATTGAATTATTTTGCACAAGGAAAAATTAAAGGGCGCAACGTACGCGCACGTAAAATCAGCTAAAATCTTAAAAGTCCATCGCTAAGACATAAAATAATAAAAGGGCAGCACACTTAACAGTGCCGCCCTTCTTATTTTCTATTTTATTTTAAATAACGAAAAACATAGACCGACGATTTAGCAATCAACTCAATCGTTACAAGGTCACGACTTTCAGTGAATTCGTACTTCCATCATGCCCTGTCAAGTCGCCTTTTGTAATAATAAAACTATCCCCTTCTTGAGCATAACCCAGATTCATCAATAGATTAATAATTTCTCTATTCACTGCTACATGATCTTGTGCTTCCAAAGAAAAATAAACAGGAATGACCCCACGATACAAAGTCACCTTCCCTAAAGTGGACTCTTGACTGCTAAAGGCAAAAATAGGTAAGCTCGATTTAATACGCGACATCCACAATGGTGTTGCTCCCGATTGCGTAAAAGCAATAAGTCCTTGAATATCACTATGGTTTGCCATATACATAGCCGCCATCGCAATCGCCTCATCGACACGCTTGAAATGCCCATCAACACGATGCTTAGATACGCTTACACTTTGTTGCTTGTCTGTTTCAATGCAAACACGTACCATCGCTTCAACAGCTTGCACAGGATACTTACCTGCCGCCGTTTCTGCTGACAACATAATGGCATCCGTGCCATCAAAAACCGCATTGGCAACATCAAAAACTTCCGCGCGTGTTGGAATCGAATTTTCAATCATGGATTCCATCATTTGCGTCGCCGTAATCACCGCACGATCCAATTGACGTGCTCGCCTAATTAAGCGTTTTTGTGCTTGCGGTAAATTGGCATCACCGATTTCTACTCCTAAATCACCCCGAGCAACCATAATGACATCCGAGGCCAAAATGATTTCATCCATCGCCTCCATTGCTTCAGCTCGCTCTACTTTAGCAACAATGTGAGCAAAACAACCAACCTCTGCCAATAACTGCCGTGCCTCATGCAAATCATCGGCACAGCGCGGAAAGGAGACGGCAACAAAATCAGCTTGAATTTGGGCAATGGTTTTAATATCCGCCTTATCTTTGTCGGTTAATGCCGCAGCGGATAGCCCACCACCTAAAAGGTTGATACCTTTATTATTAGATAACTGCCCACCAATAACGACTTCACAATGAATACGACCGTTATCAACAGTCACCACATCCAGCACAATACGACCATCATCCAATAACAAACGGCTACCAGGCTGTACTTCATTTGCTAATGGCTCATAAGTAATCCCTACCTGTTCATGATTGCCTTCATTCTCACCCAAATGTATATCCAAAGCAAAATCCTGACCGGCATTTAACCAAACCTTATCATTAGCAAAGCGGGCGATACGAATTTTAGGGCCTTGCAGGTCACATAAAATACCCACGCGCCGCTTCGTTTTTAATGCCATGGCACGCACTTGTGCTGCTCTATCAATATGATCTTGTGCTGTACCATGTGAAAAATTCAGACGCACGACATCAATACCGGCATGAAACAATTTCTCTAATATTTCAGGTTCATCGGTTGCAGGCCCAAGGGTTGCAACAATTTTAGTTCTTCTTAAAGCACGCATGTACTAAGCTACCTATCTATATAATTTGGAAACAAAAGAATATTCACAGACTCGGAAATTCAAAAAAATAAGCACCGCGAACCCTAAAGGGTCGGCAGTGCTTATTAATACGAAGCTTATCAAGAATATAACG
>JALSIU010000235.1 GCA_026989715.1 Methylomonas sp. | reverse complement strand
GGGGAGGGCTTTGTGCGAACGGTAGAATTTAAAATCAGTAACCGTTGGCAGAATTAAATAATTAGCATTGCTGAGCTCACCTGTAGCGGCGGCATCGCCTTTGGCAAAGTCTGATTGCGCAAAGTTTTGTTCTTCTAATAATGCCCCTAGCGTTGCTTTATCACGGCTAAGCACTCTAAACTTGCGCGTGGCTCTAAACGACGCTTCCATTTCACGGCGAATTTGATCCAGGTCAAGTATTTTTTTCAGATTACTAGAAACACCGGCACCCACTAATGGGTCTTTAATCGCAACAGAAGGCTGCGTACTACCCGCGAGTAGAGAGTTAGCATAAAAAAAGCATACGAACATAAATAGGCGTAATAACATGTTTTTTCCTTTTAATATTTATTTTTATAAAGGCTGCAAATAGCCGATGAATTTAATACAAACCCTCTCCCGTTTAGGGGTCTTGGGATAGTAACACCTTAAGTACTTCGTTCCTAGACAAAACAATATTACAAAATACTTATATATCAATATAACAATCAATTACTTAAGTTTATTTTAGGCAAAAATAAGCTTTTCTATCTAGTATGAACCTAGTAACTATAATATGTCACCCTAGTGATATCGCCTTAAAGTTGGATCTAGTTTATACCGTTTACTTTAATGCATACGTGGCCATAAGGGTGAATAAAAAAGGGACTTATGTCCTTTTTTATCGCATCTACTCGCCTACACTCAAAGGCCAACAGCTTATATGCTATGCTATCCTTTACTTTTATAGAAAAAAAGGACTTCACATGACGGGTCAAAATTTAAATTATTCCGGAGGCTACAGCAACCATACATTAAGCCAGTTTAGTACGCGTACAATTGCACGCGAAGGGGCTTTTTTGCTACCGTATTTACGCGATGATATGTCTATTTTAGATTGTGGTTGCGGGCCTGGCTCTTTAAGCTTAGATTTAGCGAAACGTCTGCAAAAAACAGGCAATATCATAGGTATGGATATCCAAGCGGGACAATTAGCCGCCGCACAAGAACAAGCTGAACAATGTGGTTTAGATAATGTGCAATTTTTACAAGGTTCAGTCTTCTCCCTTCCTTTCCCCGAACAATATTTTGACTGCGTGTTGGCACATGCAGTGCTATACCACATTCCTAACCCTGAAAAAGCCTTGCAGGAAATTTCTCGCGTATTAAAGCCTGAAGGCATTGTGGCGTTGCGTGATGCAGATATGTATGCAGATATTATCTACCCACGTAATAGCACGCTAGATGCCGCCTGGAACTTAATCTATCAAGTCTTTGCTTTAAATGGTGCGAATATTGCTTTTGGACGTGAACAAAAAGGCCAATTACTAGCACAGGGCTTCAGCCCGCTATCGTTAAGTGCGAGCTTTGATATGTTCACCAGTGCGCAAGAAGTGAGCGATTATGCTCGCTTTTGGATTGATTTTATGGGCAGTTTACATAAAAACCTTATTTTAGAACATCAGCTAGCAAGCGAAAATGAACTAAATATTTTTATGCAAGCATTTACTGATTGGGCAGCACGGCCAGAAGCCTATTGTGCCCGCGCACGGTGTGAAGCGGTGGCGGTAAAGGCTTAATCAATTAAACACCATGGTGACTGGCGATTTTGCCTTGATAATGCCCGATTTATTGGCGATTATCCAGGTAAAATTGTCCAGTCGAACACTTTGTTATCAGTGGCTCTGGAGCTTTGCGGAAGAGCCGCTGATAACAATTTGCATTAGTTCCCCTAACGGCCAACTCTGCAACCTACCGCTTACCCATGCCATCTCAAACTATGTCGCCTAATTTAAGTTTATCTAAGTCTCATTTGTGCAATAGGTACAAATTCTATGCTAGAATCGAATTCGGCATATATCTGTAAATAAGAAATATTTATGTGCTTACACAACTAAAAATAATTATAACAACGAGGTTCACATTTATGAAATCATTTAAAAGCACTCTTATTGCAGTCTTAATGTCACTCTTTTTAGGCTCTTTTTCCTCACTTGCCTTTGCGGATCGCAATAGTCAGGCAGTCGCTAATATTTCTGCTCATATTGATGAAGCGATTAAAAGTATTAATGCCAATAATATTGATGCGGCGATGGCACATACTAAAGAAGCTAAACGCGCCAAGAAAGAACTTAATAGCGAAGAAAACGCAGCAAAAATTGGTAGACTTTCAGCGCATTTTACTAAAGCCAAAAAACTATTAAAAAAATCTGACCTACCGGGTGCAATAGCTGAATTAGAAAAAGCGAAACATGGATATAACGCGATTAGATTCTAATTGTTGATATCCAAAGGACACGCGAAATTACATTTTTTGAAAAAATTAAGCTCATTAATTTTTAGATAAAAATACATGACCGCTAATATCCTCTATATATTAAAAGAGTCAAGGAAAAATAAAGCGAACTCCTTTTTTCTTGTCTCTACCAAAACTGATTAAAATGACTTAAGGGCTGAACTCAGTCCTTAAGTCTAGGTCAAAAAAGCCAAATCTTGCGCGGCTTAAGCAATATCCCTCTTTTACAAGAAATCGCTCGCACTTAAAATGTCGGCTCCCAAAAATCTTGATATGACTGATACCCCCGCTACTTTACGCCTCATTCAATTAACCGATTTACATTTATTTGCAGATATTAAGCAATCATTTAAAGGCTGTATCACACAGACAGCACTTGAGCGTACTTTAGATTTTATTGCCGCAGAAAATTTACGCCCGGATGCTTTTTTATTAACCGGTGATTTAGCACATGACCATAAAGCAGAAACGTATCTACGCTTGGCAGATATGCTGGAACACTTTCATGTACCAAGCTTTGCTTTGGCGGGTAATCACGACAATGAGGTCGTCATGCAATCGGTGTACCCCAGCAAAGGCGTTGATATGCATCCTTGGCAAAATATGAGGGGTTGGCGCATATTATTGTTGCCGACCGCTATACCGAACCGCGCTGATGGGCGCATTGATTCCAAATTGTGGGCGCAATTGAGCGCAAAAATGCAACAGCCCCCAGCGCAGCCTTATTTACTAGCCATGCATCATAATTTACTCGACCACCCATTACGCGCTATTCGTGCATCCGTTGCCGATGCACCTCAATATAGGCAAGCTCTCGCACATTGGCCTGCGGTGCGAGCCGTACTTTCAGGACATGTGCATCAACCATTTTCCATTTATGAGGGGCATTGTTTATATTTATCGACCCCTTCTACAGGCGTACTCCCCTACCCTAAACGAGTACAAGAGACTATGAGTCGCCCCGGTTTTCGCTTAATAGATTGTTTTGCGGATGGGCGGGTTATCAGTGATATTATTTGCCCTATGACGCATTAACGATTGCATTCCTATAAATAATTAAATAAAGATAAACCCTGCACTTTGACATAGGCCTGTTGTGAGGCTTTTAAGACCGTATTTTCCAGTTCAAACCGGCTAATCGCTTCTGCATAATCTAAATCTTTTACCCCTGATAGAGTACTTTTCATAGCCAATAAATCACTACTATTTTGTGCTTCTTGACTATCCAAAGCCCTTAGCCTGGCTCCTACTCTGGCTTCAGCTTCACCTATTTTTTCTAAAGCGGCATCAATATCAGCCAATGCCTCATTAACCGTGCCATGATAAGGTAACGTAGCCCCTGTTAACCCATCTGAAAAAGCTTCTAAGGTATTCAATATATTGCGGGTAGCAGGCGGAGGGGCGGAGGCAGTCGGAATATTTTCAAAAATGGTAAAACCTAAATCGCCATCAACAATACGGCGATCGGTGCCAATCTGTAATTCCCTTTGCGTACCGCTACCTTGGTAGGTATAAGGTGCTGTGGATGAAAAGGTCGGAGTCTCTGAGAGTGCGCCTGAAAAGATATACTCGCCATTGGCATCCTGAGTATTCACTAAGCTCAGCATATGTTCTTGAATTTGACGAATTTCAGCCTCAATGGCTAATTTATCTTCCGGTTTTAAAACCGCTTCATTTAATGCCTGTACGGCGAGATCGCGTGCTCTAAGCAAACTTTCACGCCCATTCATTAATACCGAACCTTCTAAGCTATTCCTTGCTTTAGCGGTATCTGCATTTTCTTGATATTGAATGGTTTTATCAATACGCTCTTGAAAGTCCAAGATATTGTTGGCAGCAATCGGGTCATCCGCAGGCGTTATATTTTTTAAGCCTGTCGATAGCTGCATTTGTGTTTTGGTAACAGTTTCCTGTTGTTTAAGCATTGCAGTAACACTTAATTGTTGCGCCCAAGAGGTCGAGACTCTCATACTAATCTCCTTATATTTTCTGGATATCCAAGCTGCTGATTCAGCTTAATAATACCCAAATACTATTTATACGAAGATTAAAGCACTTTTTATTCCAAAAATACTTTTTAAATATATATCAATTGATTACAGAAAATCATTATAAAGAAAGCATATTGTCTAACGCAATTTTGGCGAATTTTGCATCGACATCGGCAACTTGTATCCGATTAACAACGTGGCCTGCCGCTAAATTTTCCAATATCCATGCCACATGCTGTGGGTCGGTACGGAACATAGTGGAACACATACTCAGTGCAGGCGACATAAAGTGTACATTTTTACCCTGCGCTTGGCATTCTTCATGCAAGCGATTGACCAAATTCAACTCAGTCGCAACTAACCAACGCGTATTCAGCTCGGCTTCGCGCACTGTTTTTAAAATCATTTCCGTAGAGCCGATATAGTCAGCCTTTTGACACACTTCAAAACACGCTTCCGGGTGTGCAATGACTTTCGTTTCCGGGTAACGCTCTAAAAAATGATCAATTTGTTCCGGTTGAAAAAATTGATGTACAGAACAGTAACCGCCCCATAAAATCATTTTTGCCTGTTGAATCTGCTCAGCAGTCAAACCACCGAGTGGTTTCGTAAAATCCCAAACCACCATTTCTTCCAATGGAATTCCCATTTGAAAAGCGGTATTACGCCCTAAATGCTGGTCGGGGAAAAATAATATTTTTTCACGTTTGGCAAAACTCCAATCCAGAATTTTTTGCGCATTAGATGAAGTACAAACAATCCCTTCATGTTGCCCACAAAAAGCCTTTAAGTCCGCCGCTGAATTAATATACGTCACGGGTGTTACCGTATTTTCAACATCAATCACATCAGCCAACTCATCCCAACAGCGTTGTACCGCCGTTTTATTGGCCATATCCGCCATGGAACAACCTGCTGCTAAATCAGGCAAAATGGCGATTTGCTCAGGGCGCGATAAAATATCTGCCACTTCGGCCATAAAATGTACACCACAAAAAACGATGTATTCCGCATCAGATTCTGCCGCTTCTTTGGATAATTTCAAAGAATCTCCTGAAATATCGGCATGCTTAAAGACTTCATCACGTTGATAATGATGGCCTAAAACGATACAGCGATTACCAAGTGTTGCTTTGGCTTGCTGAATTTTTACATCACATTCTTCATCAGAAAGTAATGCATAATCTTGAATAGGTAGTGCTGACATAATTATTTTACTTCAATATTTATAGTTCCCATGCTCCAGCATTCTGTGCCGCAGTCATGACTACGTACAATATAGTAAGTTATGGATAAGGTACGACCCCAACAGTGTGAATATTGTGGAGTCGCATCTTATAACCTACAAATCTACGCAACAATAAAAGCAGATTAAGCCTCTTCTTTGGCAGCAACCTTGCGCAACTTAATACTTAACTCTCTTAACTGCTCATCACTGACGGCAGCGGGGGCATCCACTAATGGGCAAGCGGCTGATTGCGTTTTAGGGAAGGCAATCACATCTCGAATCGAGGCAGACCCTGTCATTAACATAACTAGGCGATCTAAGCCATAAGCCATCCCGCCATGCGGTGGGCAACCATATTTTAACGCTTCGAGTAAAAAGCCAAATTTATCTTGTGCTTCTTGCTCACCAATGCCTAAAATTTCCAGTACCGTTTGTTGCATACCGGTTTTATTGATACGAATCGAACCGCCCCCGACTTCCGTGCCATTCAACACTAAATCATAAGCACGTGACAAGGCCGCACCTGGATCAGCCTTCAACTCTTCCTCAGAACAACTTGGGGCTGTAAAGGGGTGATGAATGGCATTCCAGCGTTGATTTTTATCATCCCAATCAAACATAGGAAAATCTACCACCCAAACCGGTTTCCAATCGCCTTCTAATAAATCTAAGTCCAGTCCAATCTTAACTCGTAAGGCTCCCATCGCTTCATTAACGATTTTAGCTTTATCGGCACCAAAGAAAATCAAATCACCTGTTTGTGCGCCTGCTTTGCTCATAACCGCTTCCCATACTTCCTCAGGGGCAAATTTAACAATGGGGGATTGCAAGCCTTCCAGACCAGCATCACGATCATTGACTTTAATATAAGCTAAACCTTTCGCGCCATAAATGCTGACGTATTTAGTGTAAATATCAATTTCTTTGCGCGTTAATTTGGCTCCCCCCGGAATGCGTAAAGCAACAACGCGACCATTTGGATCATTAGCAGGACCTGAAAAAACCTTAAACTCGACCCCCTTCATTTCATCAGCAATATCCACTAATTCTAGTGGGATACGTAAATCAGGACGATCACAGCCATAACGTGACATAGATTCTTGGTAGGTGATTTTAGGAAATTGTTCATCTAAACGCACGTCAATCACCTCTTTATATAATTGACGAATCATTTCTTCCATCACCGCCATAATCTCGTCTTCATTCATAAAAGACGTTTCAATATCCAGCTGGGTAAATTCCGGTTGCCTATCCGCGCGCAAATCCTCATCACGGAAACAACGCACGATTTGATAATATTTATCCATTCCCGCCATCATCAACAATTGTTTATACAATTGTGGCGATTGCGGTAAAGCGAAAAAAGCATTCGGATGCGTACGACTAGGAACGATATAATCACGCGCCCCTTCAGGCGTTGCCTTAGTTAAGATAGGCGTTTCCATTTCGAAAAACTCTTCATTATCTAGGAAATTACGCAAATGCCGCGTCACATCACGCCGCATCGTCATTTTTTCCAACATTGCTGTTTTTCGCAAGTCAATATAGCGATACCGTAAACGCATTTCTTCATTCACTTCAATATCACTTTCAATCGGGAAAGGCGGTGTTTCGGCTTCATTCAACACTTCGATATAGCTGACCAATATTTCGATTTCACCGGTCGCCATATTAGAATTAACCGTGCCTTCCAAGCGGTCTCTAACAATACCCTCTACACGCAATACATATTCACTACGTACACTTTCAGCAATGGCAAACGTATCTTCTGCTTCAGGATTAAAAACTACCTGCACTAAGCCGGCACGGTCTCTTAAATCGATAAATATAACACCACCGTGGTCACGTCTTCTATGTACCCAGCCGCACAGCTCGACGGCTTCACCTAAATTGTCTTTGTTTAATTCTCCGCACTTGTGGGTACGCATATATTTTCTCTGTTTGTAATAAATTAATAATTAAATATAACCGCACGCTTGCCTTTAAGCCTACGCATAATTTTTGTTCTGATGATTAACCGCCGATAATCCACATATTCGCTATGGCAATAACAAAATGACGGTTTAAGAATTTAAAGTCATAATACCAAGATTATGACACGGGACAGTTTTCTAGCAAGGCTATATATACACTCACAAAGCCTAAGTAGACTTAAGCAGACTCCTTTAAGTAGCCTTCCTCTGCATATCGGTTACCAGCATGCTTAATACTTAAGTGACAATCCAGCTCTAGCCATTTAATGCCCGTGTCATGACAAATAAACTGATAATTTAACAATTTAAAAGGGTCGGCATTAATGACTACTACAAGAACCACCACCGCAACATTTCGCAGCCGGAGCCGATTTTTCACCTGCTACATTTTTCTTATTACTACCACCTTTAAAATCAGTTTCATACCAGCCACTGCCTTTTAATCTAAACCCGGCTGCAGAAATTTTTTTCTTAAGTTCAGGCTCGCTACAAGCCGGGCAAGTCACTAGCGGCTCTGCGCCCATTTTTTGTAGCGCTTCATGCTCATGACCACAAGCCTGACATTGATATTCATAAATTGGCATTTGCTACTCCGTTTAAGGGAAAATAACTAAAAATATGGCATCCAGTTTGCTTTTTTTCAATAAGCAAATCAAAATTAACCCAGTATTTTAATAATAAGCGGTAATACAAGCAAGCAACCGCCCTTAATTATTTCCCCAAAAACTTAATCTCGCAAGGTTATAACATGCAACAGATGACTCTTACCCGTCCTGATGACTGGCACTTACATGTGCGTACGGGCGACATGCTCAAAACCGTGATAAACCATACCGCCCGGCAATTTGCACGCGCCATTATCATGCCTAATCTACAGCCTCCTGTGACCACTGTCGCGCAAGCACTCAACTACCAACAAGAAATTCGGCAAGCGACCGACAATGCCTATGATTTCACCCCGTTAATGACCTTGTATTTAACCAACCATACGAGTATAAAAGAGATAAAACAGGCGGCCGCATCCCCTTTTGTACACGCTTTTAAACTTTACCCCGCAGGGGCAACCACTAACTCAAATCAAGGTGTAACGAATTTAGAGGCCATGTCACCTGTGTTTTCTGCCATGCAAGAACATGATATACCATTGCTGATTCATGGCGAGGTAACCGATGCCGACATTGATATTTTTGACCGAGAACGTATTTTCATCGAACAAAAGCTCTACCCTCTACAACAAAACTTTCCCGGTTTACGCATCGTACTGGAACATGTCACAACCGAAGAAGCCGTACAATTTGTACAAGAAATGCCGGATACCATTGCTGCCACCATTACCCCACAGCACCTTATGTATAATCGCAATGCCATTTTAGTCGGTGGTATCAAGCCGCATTATTACTGTTTGCCAATCTTAAAACGTGAGCGTCATCGCCGTTCATTGATACAAGCTGCAATCAGCGGTAACCCTAAGTTCTTTTTAGGAACAGACAGCGCACCACACTTAAGCCATCTAAAAGAAAATGATTGCGGCTGTGCCGGCTGTTATTCTGCTTATGCGGCGATAGAGCTATATGCAGAAGTGTTTGATAATGAAAATGCACTGGATAAATTAGAGGGCTTTGCTAGCTTTTATGGTGCCGACTTCTATAAACTACCCCGCAATACTGCACAAATCACCCTAGAAAAAACAGCGTGGCAAGTGCCGGCATATTATCCCGTATCAACAACAAATCAACTGACCCCACTAAAAGCTGGGGAAACACTGCATTGGCAACTTAAAGGTTAATCAAAATGGAAGAGCTTCTACAATATATTCAAGCAAATATTCAATACGCACATTATATTATTTTTGGCGCGCTACTCTTGGCCGGTTTCAATATCCCTGTTTCTGAAGATGCCATGCTGTTTATTTCTGCTATTTTAGCCAGTCAAAACCCAGAGTTTTTAGTGCATTTATTTCTAGCTGTTTATTTAGGCGCTTATTTTTCTGATTTAATTTGTTACAGCCTAGGTAGGCTTCTCGGCCCCAAACTATTTGAAATACGATTTTTTGCCAATATGGTCTCCCAAGAGCGAATCGATAAAATTTCTGCCTACTATCATCAGTATGGCGTAGTCACTTTAATTTTAGGTCGATTTATTCCATTTGGGGTTAGAAATGCACTCTTTTTAACGGCGGGTTTAGGCAAAATGCAATTTATAAAATTCGCCTTATCAGATTGGCTTGCCTGCACTATTTCAACAGTTGTCTTTTTTACTTTATATTATCATTATGGTGAAAGCGTCATTGATTATATCAAACAAGGCAATATGATATTTTTCGCCATTGCTTTGATTTTCTTAGGTGTATTTTGGTATCGTAAAAAACAAGCCGCATAAAAACATCCCGCCTGCGGGCTATCAACCCGCAGGCAGACTCCAGCAGAAAATTACTCTAAACCTTCATACAAGTCTTCATCAAGCTCCTCATCTGAATCAAATTCTCCCAAATCGAGTGCTTGGGCAACCCCATCATTAATCAAATAATCTCTGCGCTGCATATAAGCCGAACGGAAAAAGATGTAGCGATCAACAGCGGCTTCAGAAGCAACGGCCTCTGCCCCTAAGAAATCAGCTCGCACATCAATCACTTCGACAACTCGCGCCCCAAATGCCCCCCAACCAAAACCAGGATTAGCAAATAAAAAGGTATAGGTTAAAGGGTGCAGTGCCGTATCACCGATGCGGCCACCGACACCTCTAGCAGAGCTTGGGCCATATAAAGGCAAAACAATATAAGGTCCTCTAGGAACGCCCCACACCGCCAAGGTTTGCGCAAAATCTTCTTCGTGTTTAGGTAAATCAATCATGCTGGCCACATCTACAAAACCTGCAATACCCGCCGTGGAATTGACTAAAACGCGGGCAATATCCATCCCGCCTTGTTTAGGTTTTGCTTGTAAAAAGCCATTAATACTAACCCCCACATCTAATAAATTAGAAAAAAAGTTCGTAATGCCAATATCCACAAATTCAGGTGTAATCCATTGATAGCCTTTAGCAATTGGCTTTAGCATAAACTTATCCGCCTCATCATTAAAAGCAAAAATATTACGATTCACACTTTCCCAAGGGTCGGTAGGATCCGGATGAGCCACCGTCGCACAACCTTGTACCAAACACAGAGCAAACAAAGCACACGCCAGTTGATATTTTTTTAGTGAATCTAACATTTTTATCCGAGTCTCAACTTTAAAAGTTTATCCATATAGAAAGTTCGCGTAACATAGCATACTTTTACTTAGGATTTAATATTTAACATCATGGAAACCGTTAAGCATCCATTAAATGAGCGTTTTCGCAGCTACCTGCCCGTCATTGTTGATATTGAAACAGCAGGCTTTGATGCCAAAAAACACCCATTATTAGAAATAGCGGCTGTCATTGTTGAATATAATGAAAATACAGAACTGGTCATCACCGAAAGCCATGCAGCGCATATTATTCCCTTTGAAAACTCGGTATTAGACCCCTCGGCATTAAAATTTACCGGCATAGACCCTTATCACCCATTTCGCATGGCTATCACCGAAAAAGAAGCCTTAGCTAAATTATTTAAACCCATCAAAGCCGCCGTCAAACGCAATAAATGCACTCGCGCCATTTTGGTCGGGCATAATCCTAACTTTGATATCAACTTTCTTAATGCCGCCATTGGCCGCAGTAAAATCAAGCGCAGCCCTTTTCACCCTTTTAGCACCTTCGACACGGCAACGCTAGGTGGGTTAATGTACAAACAAACGGTTTTAGCTAAAATCGGTAAAGAAGCCGGCATGGACTGGGACAATGATCAAGCCCACTCGGCACTTTATGATGCCAAACAAACAGCCGAGATTTTTTGTAAGATTGTCAACCGCTGGCAACAGCTAGAAAAATTAGAAGCACAAACCCAAGTGACAAAATAATACAATACGATCACAGCGCATTTTTCACCACTTGCTGTAAACTCTTATATATGGCATCATTGAAAAATTTTTCAATTAACTTTAACCTTATACAAGAGGCATTTTCATGGCTGGTCGTAACCACCTTTTCATTCCGGGCCCCACCAATTCACCACACGAAGTACTTAGCGCAATGCATGTTCCTATGGAAGATCACCGCGCCCCGACTTTTCCATTATTACTCAAGCCCATCCTAGAAGATTTAAAAAAAGTCTTTAAGACCGAAACAGGCCAAGCATTTGTATTTCCTGCAACAGGAACGGCTGGTTGGGAAATTGCCCTAACGAATACCTTAAATCCAGGTGATAAAGTCCTTATTTATCGTTTTGGCCAATTTAGCCATTTGTGGATGAACATGGCGCAACGCCTAGGTTTAGATGTTGAATTTCATGAAGTAGAATGGGGCAAAGGCATTCCTTTAGATGCACTGGAAGCACGCTTAAAAGAAGATTCAGCACATGAAATCAAAGCGGTTCTAGCAACGCATAACGAAACCGCAACCGGCGTGACCAGTGATATTGCCGGCGTACGCAAAGCAATGGATGCCGCTAGTCACCCAGCTCTTTTATTTGTAGATGGTGTCAGCTCTATTGCCAGCCTTGAATTCCGTATGGATGACTGGGGAATTGATGGTGCTATCAGTGGCTCACAAAAAGGGTTTATGTTACCTGCGGGATTAGCCATTGTTGCTTTCAGCCAAAAGGCTCTTAAATTAACGGAAACGGCAACATTCCCACGTTGCTTCTTAGATTTAAAAGACCAAATGGCACAAAATGCACTCGGTTACACTCCTTATACGCCTTCCACCCCTATGTTGCATGGCTTACGCGCAGCATTAGACCTATTATTAGAAGAAGGCATGGAAAATATCTATGCGCGTCATCATCGTTTAGCCGAAGGCACGCGTAAAGCTGTTGCCGCTTGGGGATTAAAACTATGTGCACATCCAGGATTTGAATCTGATACCGTTTCCGCCATTGTCGTTCCTGAAGATAAAGATGCGCGTGATGTCATTGCCACTGCATTTAATAAATACGATATTTCTTTAGGTGCCGGCTTAACAGAAGTCATGGGTAAAGTATTCCGTATCGGTCATATCGGTGATATGAACGATGTCTCTATGCTAGGCGCAATTGCCGGCGTTGAAATGGCATTACTAGATAATGGCTTCGATATTACGCCTGGAAGTGGCGTAGCCGCCGCTATTGAATATTATCGCTCAACGGCAAAGTAAGCTAAAAACCAGCAATACCCTAAAAGGCATCGCTGTTCTACGCAGTGATGCCTTTTTTATGCTAAGCCTGTAAAATACACAATTTTTATACGTGAATAAAATCTCACTTGTCTTATGAAAAAACCTAAAGTCTTTATCACACGCAAGTGGCCGGCGACGGTTGAAGCCAAATTAATCGAGCGTTACGATGTCACCTTAAACCTTGACGATCGACCGCTCAGTACAGCCGAATTTCAATCAGCCCTACAAAACTACGATGCAGTCTGCCCAACCGTCTGCGACACATTCTCGGCAGACGTACTAAATATTGCCAATAAACGCTGTAAAATTCTCGCCAATTTTGGTGTTGGGTTTAATCATATTGATGTTAAAGCAGCGCAAGCACAACACTTAATTATTACCAACACCCCGGGCGTACTGACACACAGCACGGCCGATATTGCCATGACCTTATTGCTTATGTCGGCACGGCGAGGCGCAGAAGGTGACCGCCTAGTGCGAAGCAAGCAATGGCAAGGTTGGTGCCCAACCCATATGCTCAGCAGCAATGTAACCGGTGCCACACTTGGGCTCATTGGTTTTGGGCGCATTGCCCAAGCCATGGCTCGCAAAGCACATCACGGCTTTGATATGAATATTATTTATTTCAATCCTAGCCAGACAAATGAATATGTCGTCGATGACCTCCAAGCCACACGCTGCGATTCTATCGAAGCCTTATTGACACAAGCTGATTTTGTCTCATTACATTGCCCCGGCAACGCAGAAACCAAACACCTTATTAATGCGGATGCATTACAGCACATGCAACCCACTGCCCACCTAATTAATACCGCGCGTGGAGATGTGGTCGATACGCAAGCACTGATTCATGCATTAACAACCAAACAGATTGCAGGGGCAGGCTTAGATGTTTATGAAGGTGAACCCAATATACCGGATGCACTATTAACACTGGATAATATTTCCTTACTCCCGCATCTAGGCAGTGCCACTTTAGCAACCCGAACAGCCATGGGCGAAAAGGTACTCGATAACTTAGCCGCATTTTTTGCAGGCACCCCCTTGCCTGATCAAGTCATATAAAGGAAACAGCATGAGCTTACACAGCTACCAAAACGTCGATAGAGAAGCCTTGGCGCAAGACCTCGACATTATTTACAAAGATGCTTTGTCGCGTACCGGCGAAGCGGACTTTAAGCATTTACAAAAGATGGAGCGTTGGGGAAAATTTTGTTCCTTAATTGGCTACGGCACGGCCTGGATTTTTCCTAATCCCATTTCGGCACTCTTTATCAGCCAGGGTAGCTTTACTCGCTGGACACAAATGACCCACCCTATCGTACACAGAGGCTACGATAAAATAGATAATATCCCTCAGCACTACACCAGCAAAAAATTCGCACGGGGCTGGCGGCGTTTTTTAGACTGGCCAGACTGGATTACACCTGCCGGCTGGCACCAAGAGCACGACGTGTTGCACCACTATAATTTAGGTGAAAAACTAGACCCCGATCACCTGCAACATAATATGGAATGGCTACGTCAATCCAAAGTGCCTATGTGGTTGCGTTTTGCCATTGTCGGTATTTTTACGGCAAGCTGGAAAATTCTGTACTACACTCCCCGAACCCATAAAGAACTGCGCCTAAGTCAAGCGCGCCAAAACAGAGAAGGCGACCCGAAACTAACCCGCACAGGTGCTTGGAGCTTATTTACCAAGCAAGGACGCGCATTATGGTTTGAAAGTTTATTACCCTATATCGGCTTCCGTTTTATCTTTGTGCCCGCGTTATTTTTACCACTAGGTACTTTTGCCGCAACCAGCGTATTACTGACCTCAATTTTGGCAGAAGCCTTTACCAACATGCACAGTTTTCTGGTCATTGTCCCCAATCATGCAGGGGATGATGTAATGATGTTTGAAGAAAAAGGTAAAGGGCGTGGTGAATTTTTTCTGCGCCAGATTTTAGGTTCAGTTAATTACCCGACAGGCTCTGATTTTAACGACTTCTTTTATGGCTGGTTAAACTACCAGGTTGAACATCACTTATGGCCCGACTTACCCTTAAGTCAGTATCAATACGTACAGCCTAAAGTTGTTGCAGTCTGTAAAAAGCATGGCATCCCTTACCGCCAAGACTCGGTATTCAAACGCTTATTAAAAGCAGTAGATATTATGGTAGGACGCACTTCAATGCTAAAGCCTGATATGGCAACAAGCTAAGATACCCAAAAATAGCACTGTCAGTATTAAAAACACTAACAGTGCCCATATAATCAGCAATATACTACTTGAGTACAAAAGAATTACGCTAAACAGTGTCGCTAGCAGATAGCCGATGAACCCTAA
>JALSIU010000234.1 GCA_026989715.1 Methylomonas sp. | reverse complement strand
CCCTCTGCCTAATGAGTTACCGGCGGATTATGTGACCCGCGTGGCACATGCCAAATCGCTGGCCGTGCAAAAGCAACTTAATTCACCACAGCAGGTCATATTAGCTGCCGATACTTCGGTCGTGATGCAACAAAACATTATGGGTAAACCTGACAATTTAGAGCATGCTATCGCAATGTTGACGCAATTATCAGCCACTACGCACCAAGTTTATACCGCCATTTCCGTGCGCGGCCAAAACACGCAACAGGCTTTAAGTGTCTCCGATGTGACTTTTCGTGCCATTTCGACACAAGAAATTATACAATACTGGCACACGGGCGAGCCGGCCGATAAAGCAGGGGCTTATGCTATCCAAGGCTTTGCCGGTATTTTCATACAATCCATTTCAGGTAGTTATTCAGGCATTATGGGCTTACCCTTGTTTGAAACCGCCCAAACTTTAGCCAATGAAGGAATAAAAATTTTCAATGAGTGAAGAAATACTAATTAATGTCACCCCACCCGAAACACGGGTCGCTATCGTCGAAAATGGCGTGATTCAGGAAATCATTATCGAGCGCACGCGGCAATTGGGCTTGGTCGGTAATATTTACAAAGGTGTGGTTTGCCGCGTTTTGCCGGGCATGCAGGCGGTTTTTGTCGAGATTGGCTTAGAACGTGCGGCCTTTTTACATCTGTCGGATTTATCTAACCGTGAGCTGGATAGTAAAGAATCAGAAAATATTGAGCACTATTTATCTGAAAATCAACAAATCTTGGTACAAGTAACAAAAGACCCGATGGGGAGCAAAGGCGCGCGCCTGACTACCGAAATCTCCATTCCATCACGTTATCAAGTATATATGCCGTTTTCTGATAAAGGCGGCGTGTCGCAACGCATTGAGTGCGAGCCGGAAAGAGCGCGGTTGCGTGCTTTTCAGGAGGCCTTTCAAGCAGAACACCAGTCCGGCGCGTTTATCGCCCGTACAGCGGCGGAGTGTATTGATGAAGCGACCCTTGAATCCGATATGTTATTTTTATTGCAATTATGGGATTCCATACAAGAAAAAATCGCCGCCGCCCCGCCCCGCTCTTTAATTCATTATGACCTGCCTTTAAGTGTTCGTACTTTACGCGATTTATATACTGATAATATCGAAAAGGTCAAAGTGGATTCGCGCAAAACACATCAACGCTTAGTCGCGTTTGCGCAAGAATTTGTCCCTGATATTGTGCCGATTATTGAGCATTACACCCGCGAACGGCCTTTGTTTGATATTTATAATATCGAAGATGAAATTGAAAAAGCCTTAGACCGTAAAGTTTTTTTAAAATCCGGCGGACATTTAGTTTTTGACCAAACAGAGGCGATGACAACCGTGGATGTCAATACAGGCGGCTATGTCGGCGGGCGCAATTTGGAAGAGACCATTTTCAAAACCAATCTGGAAGCGGCACAAGCTATTTCACGCCAATTAAGATTGCGTAATTTAGGCGGTATTATCATTATTGATTTTATCGACATGAAAAATGAGGAGCATAAACACCAAGTATTGCAGGCTTTGGAAAAAACCTTGGATAAGTGTCATGCCAAAACTAAAATCACGGAAGTCTCTGCTTTAGGCTTAGTTGAAATGACCCGCAAGCGCACCCGGGAAAGTTTAGCGCATATCTTATGTGAGCCTTGCAGTACCTGTGGTGGTAAAGGGCAACTGAAAACAGCAGAAACCATTTGTTTGGAGATATTTCGCGAAATTATTCGTGAAGTCAAGCAATACAATGTGCAACAAATTTTGGTATTAGCCTCAAATACCGTAGTTGAAAAACTGCTGGATGAAGAAGCCGATGTATTAGCAGAACTGGAAGATTTTTTAAATATCCGTGTTAAATTCAGATCGGAATCTGAATATAATCAGGAACAATACGATGTTGTGCTGCTATAAGCGTTAAGGCACATACCGTCTTTTGTAATGCTGAAACGTCTTCATTCCCATACCATACACGGTCTTTTTTGGCTATTATTGCTCTTGGCAATCGTAGCCAGTGGCGCACGCTTTGCCATGAGCAATTTAAATGCCTTAAAACCGAATATTGAAATACAGCTCGCTAACTATCTTGGCACACAAGTCAAAATCGACCATTTGTCTGGTACCTTTAAGGGCATAAGCCCTGAACTGGTGTTGCATGATATGCAAGTACAAGCCGCAGATAATGTCAACACTGCCATACATTTACAAGAGGTTCACCTAGGCTTAAGCATATTCAGTGCCATA
>JALSIU010000233.1 GCA_026989715.1 Methylomonas sp. | reverse complement strand
GCAATAATGCCAGCGTAATTGTATCCCTATGATGAAACAAATTTTTATTCAATCTGCTGTGGTTTGTTGCCCTGATGCTGAGTTATTAACACAATGGCACATACAGGGTAGCGATATAGATAAATCCCTTATTCCTATTGCCATGCGTCGGCGTACCAGTATGACGACCCGCATGGCGATTACGGCGGCCACACTCGCTTGTCGGCAAGCGGCGGTAGAGCCTGCAACATTAACATCTGTTTTTGCGTCACTAGGTGGGGAAATACAGGTGACAGATGCTTTATGTCGATTATTACCGGATGCGGAGGCACTTCTTTCACCGACGCAATTTCATAATTCGGTACATAATACGACCGCAGGTTATTGGAGTATTCTCAACCAGTGTCAAGCACCCACAACAGCCATTGCTGCTGCCGATGATACTTTTGCGATGGGGTTATTGGAAATAGGGACGCAGCTATCTTTACAAGGTGGTGAGGGTTTGTTGGTTTGTTATGATGAATTATGGCCGCAATATTTAGCCGCTCCCATTGGTAAAACGGCTTTTGCCTGTGCTTTTGTGTTGAGTTGTAGTGCTGAAAACAGCTTAGCGGGTTTGACTTTGCCCCAAATCAGTAAAGACCCGCAGTTAGTGATGTCCGATACGATGCAAGAGCTTGTTAAAGCAGCTCCTGCCGGTAGCGTACTGCCGCTATTACAAGCATTGCAACATAATGTATCATTGGATATTCCGTTAAATATACAGCATCCTATTTGGATGACACATGTTGAGGCTAAAAGAGATTAAGCATGGCAGAAACAATATATGATGTCATTATTGCCGGTGCAGGCCCTGCCGGTTCAACGGCGGCGACATTATTAGCACAATATCATCATAAGGTTTTATTGATAGAGCGTGCACAGCATCCACGTTATCATATTGGTGAGTCGATGTTGCCGATGGCAGATTCCATTATGCAACGCTTAGGAGTCGCTTGGGAGGAGGGGAATTTAAGAAAAGGCGGCGCGGAATTTATTGATGAAGCATCAGGCCGGCGCACTTATTTTCCGCTTGCCGGTCATTATCGTACTTTTCAGATAGAGCGTTCGGTATTTGATGAGCGTTTATTTTTAAATGCGATAAAACACGGTGTAAAGACCCACGAACAGGAGCAGGTACAAGGTGTGCAATGTGATACCGATAAGGTACAAGTCAAAACCGATAAAACGCAGTACCAGGGACGATATTTTATTGATGCCACCGGCCGTAATGCATTAATGGCGCAACAATTGAACAGTATCAAAAAAATTGATAACTTAGGCAAATATGCACTTTATCATTATTATAAATTGGCCGAGTCGGAAGAAGCGGATAAGTTATTTACACATGGCAATATTAAAATATTTTTATCTGAAGTCGGTTGGATTTGGTGTATTCCTTTAACGGGGCGTCGCTTAAGTGTAGGCTTGGTTGTGCAAAAAAAAGTGCCGCTTGATTTAAAGCAAGATGCCTTATTTGCGCACTATATTCATGCCTCTACTTATATGCATGAGTTATTACAAGGTGCAGAAGTACTTTCTAGCCTACGGCTCGAAGCAGATTTTAGTTATCAAAATAGCCGGCGTTATGGGGCGCGTTTTGCGTGTTGTGGTGATGCGGCCGGTTTTTTGGATCCCGTTTTTTCATCAGGGTTCTTTTTTGCGGTTAAAACGGCAGAATTAGTGGCTGATCAATTACACCAAGCACTGTTAACAGGGACAGAGGCAGTGGCAGATTTACATGTCGCTAATGATGCAATTTATCAAAAAGGTTTTAAAACCATGCATTTATTGATAGAACGCTTTTATTGCTCTAATCTGGTTGAAAATCTTTTTTTTGAATCTGACAGGCAACCACAAATAAAACAAGAAATTGTGGCATTGTTAGCCGGTGACTTATGGCAAGAGGGCAACCGTTTTCAGCAAGGTTTACTCAGTGGTAGAAATAGCTGAGTGTGTCAGTTTTAACTATACTTATATTGAATTTTAAGTTAGCTTTGCTTAAGTGTTAAGTTTGAAATTGAAATTGAAAGTTACTTTTTAATAATAAATAATAAAAGGAAATGATGATGCAACGTATATACCCCCTTATGATGTTGTTTGTGCTGTTGGGATTAACTGCTTGTGAAAGCATGGCTCCAAAACCGAAACCTTTGCCTGAAGGGGTGCAGTTAAATGCACACTATTACACGCAAGTAACGATGCAATATGAAAAAGGTAAATATCGAACCTCTAATTATCGTAAGGGGACTTTATT
>JALSIU010000232.1 GCA_026989715.1 Methylomonas sp. | reverse complement strand
CCATAGAAATACCAACTTCTTTCATGGCATCGGCATAAGCTGTCATATCCGTTGCCAAAACCAAAACACGCTTGCCCTCTTCTACTGCAAAACGCTCGGCAACAGCCAGTGCCATATCTAAAACCAATAAACGCTCCACAATTGGATCGGAAGCTTGGTTACAAAACATGACGGTACGCGCAAACACGCCTGCCTCTTCAAATTGAGTACGAAAATAGTGATAGTCATCAAAAATCAACCCCAAACCGGCAAAGACCACCACATCAGCATCGGCTTGAATACCAATGCGTGCTAAAAAAGGATTATACGGCTCACCTGAAACAGAAAAAATAGGAATTTTTTGACTCTCCACCAAACAATTGAAAATATCAATCATAGGAACATTGGTGCGAATCATTTTGGAAGCCAAAATACGCTTAACGGGATTAACCGAAGGGCCATCTATCCCTACTTTAGGGTCGTGTGCCAAATCTGAGCCACCATCCATTGGCTCCCCCAAGCTATTAAAAATGCGTCCCAAAATATCAGCCGAATAAGTCACTTTCATCGCCGTGCCTAAAAAGCGAATGGAAGCCGCATTAGAAATTCCTTGTGTCCCTGAAAATACCTGTAAGGCAATTTCATCGCGATCTATTTTAATGACCTGTGCAATAGAGGTATTAAACTCATCTTCTACGATAGCCAAATCACCAAATCGAGTCACAGCATCATTGCTATCCTCAGTTGCTGTCACACTGACCGTAATAATATTACCGACGATAGAAAGGATATTATGATGTCTGACCATTTGTCGAATCATTTAAAACTCCAAAAATATTAAAATTACCACTAAGTTACTTACCCTATATGGGGGTTTAAAACGCCTCACTTTATGCAGTCATTTAGTTAAATACCCGAATCTGACAAACTTACTTAAATAAATTAGCTAAAGCCATATGATCGGAAATCACGCCCGCCGACACCACTTTATCGCGGCCTGAATTTTTTGCACTATATAAGGCAGCATCTGCTTTTTCAATTAAATCCACACCGACTTGGCTTGAGTTTATATGTGTCCCTTTTGAAGGTTTATACGTTACGCTACCAATAGAAATGGTTATCGTAACAGACTCTCCTTTAGCTTCAACCACAATACTCTTTATCTTTTTCCTAATCCTTTCCGCAATATCAAAGGCCATGCCTTCTTCAATATTTGCCAGTAAGGCAACAAACTCTTCCCCCCCATAACGCGCCAATACATCATTATTGCGTAATTGCTCACGAATAGTTTTTGCGACTAAAGTTAAGACTTGATCGCCTACTTGATGACCGTAGGTGTCATTTACCTTCTTGAAAAAATCAATATCTAAAAAGAAGCATGATAAAGCCTCAACACTACGCTGCGCTCGGTCAATCTCTTCGCCTAAGCGTTGTTCTAAAAAGCGGCGGTTATTAACACCGGTTAAGGTATCCATCAAGCTGGTACGCTTCATTGCTTCATAATTTAAATGATTTTCCAAGCAAACACTCACCACAGAGGTCATATGCTCAATAAAATCGGTTGCCATGGTATTTTCAAAGCGATGTGCATCAAGACTGCCCATACTTAACGCACCTAAAAATTTGCCACGCCGAACTAATGGAATAATCGCAACGCTGGCAGGTTTATGTTTATCAATCGTAAAAAAATGCGCGCACTTAGCTGTTTTATACAAACCTAAATAGGGATTAATCGAGCAACCAAACGTAGCTTGCAATATATCATTATTTTTTAAAAGGATAAGACGTGGTTGCTTATCTATATTAAAACCATCTTCCATTAAATAAGTTTGCAATTCTCCCTTTGCATCAATCAGACAAAATCCAATATAATCAAGATCAAAAAAATCTTGAGAGGCTAAAATATACTCAAGCATTTCCGCCAAAGAATTAAGGTTAAGCAAACCCATTTCAAACATTTGAAAACGCCGTAACGTGTTACCATTAGATTTTACACGCTCCAACATACCGTCTAAATGGCTTTGCAACACCATTAAATCCGTCGTTAGGTCTTCTTCCAAAATAATTCTCAACTGATTAAAAAGCAATTACCCATAAGGGTAGCAGTTTCTACATAAAAACGTAACCATTTATCATATGCCTGATTCAATCGCCCAACAAATATCTAAATTACGTCAACAAATTCAAAAATATAACTACAACTATTACACATTAGATTCTCCAAGCATTACCGATGCAGAATATGATAGGCAAATTAAATTGTTGCGCGAACTAGAAGCACGCCACCCTGAATTTGCCAGTAGTGACTCCCCAAGTCAAAGCGTTGGTGGAAAGGTACTTGAGGCATTTAGCAAAGTACAACATGAATTACCGATGCTATCACTGGGTAATGTTTACTCCGCCTCTGAATTACACGATTTTATCGAGCGCATTACTAAGCGTTTAGAGCATGCTACTGAGCTGGATTTTTGTGTCGAACCCAAATTAGATGGGCTTGCCATCAGCTTATTATACGAACAAGGTAAATTGGTACAAGCCGCGACACGAGGCGATGGCTCTGTCGGTGAAGATGTCACCCATAATGTCAAAACCATTCAAAATATCCCGCAGACCTTATCCGGCTCAGATTTCCCGGCGCGATTAGAAGTCCGCGGCGAAGTCGTGATGCCGATTGCCGATTTTATTCGCTTTAACCAGCAAGCCATCAGCGAAGGCAACAAAGGCTTTGTCAACCCTCGCAATGCCGCCGCCGGCAGTCTACGCCAATTGGATGCTACGATTACTGCACAACGCCCTTTAGCTTTTTATAGCTATGGTATTGGCATCGTTGAGCAAGGCCAATTAGCAGATAGCCACTACCAACGCCTGCAACAACTTAAAAAATGGGGCTTACCACTAACAAATGAAATCAGTTTAGAAACAGGGGCGGAAGGCTGCTTAAACGCCTATCAAAAACTACGACAACAACGTGCAAACTTGCCTTATGAAATAGATGGCATTGTGTATAAAGTAGACAATATCATGTTACAAGAACGCTTAGGATTTGTCGCACGCGCCCCCCGCTGGGCAACTGCTCATAAATTTCCTGCACAAGAAGAGCAAACTAAATTATTAGATGTTGAATTTCAAGTCGGACGAACGGGAGCCATTACCCCTGTGGCCATTTTAGAGCCGGTTTTTGTCGGCGGTGTTACCGTCAGCCGTGCCAGTCTACATAATGCGGATGAAATTGCGCGTTTAAACCTAAAAATTGGTGATACCGTCATTATCCGCAGAGCCGCCGATGTCATTCCGCAAATAGTCCAAGCACTACCTAATTCTGGTGTAAGTAGCGAGATTATATTCCCAACCACTTGCCCTATCTGTTCTTCTGAAATTGAACGCTTAGAAAATGAAAGTATTGCACGTTGTACAGGCGGCCTATATTGTGCGGCTCAGCGCAAAGAAGCCATCCGCTATTTTGCTTCGCGAAAAGCCATGAATATTGATGGCTTAGGTGTAAAAGTGGTTGAACAATTGGTCGATGCGCAACTTATTAACACACCGGCCGATTTATTTAATCTAACCGCTGAGCAATTAATTCCCCTAGAACGGATGGGACAAAAAAAAGCGGACAACTTAATACAAGCGATAGCCCATTGTAAACAAACCCACTTTGCCAAATTTTTACTGGCTCTTGGTATTCGAGAAGTAGGCGAAGCAACGGCTAAAAATTTAGCGGAACATTTTTTAACCCTGGAAGCACTGCAAAAAGCAAATAAGGAAGCACTGCAAGAAGTGGATGATGTCGGTGAGGTTGTCGCTCAACATATCGTGACATTTTTTCGCCAACCTCATAACCAAACCGTTATCCAAGCCTTATTAGCAGCCGGCATTCATTGGCCGGACATGCCGGCAAAAACAACACAAGCACACACATTATCCGGCAAAACCTTTGTACTCACGGGTAGCTTAACGCATATGAGCCGCAATGAAGCCAAACAAGCATTACAAGCACTTGGGGCAAAAGTATCCAGTAGCGTGTCCAAAAAAACAGATTATGTCATTGCAGGAAAGGATGCCGGCTCTAAGCTCAACAAAGCCGAAGCGCTGGGCATAGAAGTTTTAAATGAAGAGGCTTTCTTAAATTTATTAAACCATGCTTAAAACATAATTCATGAAGCACTGGCTCATTAGTGCAGAAAGTGTTATTGTCCAATAAACGAAAATGCAAGCAAAACAGGCCGTCAGTTTACTTGAAATGAACAATTATTATTACCCCAAACAATTAAAGGTTTAACATATGAAGCAACTCTACACACTCATTGCAGTAGGTCTCTTATCAGTCGCTAGCCTATCAGCTTTTGCCGAAAATAAGCCCATGAAAATGCAAATGGACATGGGGAGCATGTCTGAAGAAATGAAAGATAAACAAGCGCGTAAAAAACAACAGTATATTTTACAGATAGACGAACTTTCATCCCAAATCAGACATGAAAAAAATACCAGAAAAAAGAAAAAACTAATGGATAAGCAATTACAGCTAATAAAAGACCACCAGGAAGCGCACCGCCAAATGAAAAAGAAAATGATGCAAAAACATATGCAAAAAATGATGCGTCAGAAAAAAGCGATGCAAATGTAAAAACTACCACGCCGAAGGCAAGCTTCGCTCAATTATAATTTGCTGAGCTTGCTTACGGAGATAACCGCCCTTTTTTAAATCTTGCATAATCCGACCGACCATTTTTTGCGATGCCCCCACTCGATTGGCTAAGTCGGCATAAGTAAGCGACTCCTCAATCACCCAAACACCCTCACTTTGCTCACAAGCAAGTTCCATCAGAGTACTCACGACCCGACCATAAACATCCATTAATGCCAAACTACGTACATTACCACTTAAAGCACGTAATCGCTGTGTTAATCCACGAATAATTGCTAAAGATAAGTCGGGGTTGTTACTTAACGCTCTGCTAAATTCCTGTTTAAGCAAAACGGCAAAATAACAATCATCCAAAGTCATAATACTAGCAGACCTAGCACCCTCATCTAATAATGACACTTCACCAAAATATTCACCGACAGATTGTACGTTTAAGATAACCTCTTTACCGGACTTATCATTAAGATAGACTTTGACTCGGCCTTGTAAAATGATAAAAAGGGAATTAGTCTCATCACCTTCATTAATGATAATCGTATTTTTTGTATGGTTCCGGGCAATAAAATGTTGCGCAAATTCACTGCGTTGCTCAGGGCTCAGCACTGCAAACAAAGGAATGTTTTCAAAAAGATCAATATCCATGCTCTGGCCTTTTAGGACTAACAAGTAGGTTGATCTTACACTACTTAAGGGATCGAGGAGACAATAAATCCCGAAACTAGCGCAGAATGTTTGTACTGCCCCCATCTAAAATCTAAAGTTGTGCATTCTGCCTATCATTTAATTACGAAAAATTACGTAACCTTCCTTTAAGCTCAATACATAGACGTGCGCTAAACATCTATCCATTCATACAACTCAGTCATAGCAGGATCGCACTTACAACAGCTAGTGCCACAAGCCTTATCAGTCGATAGTTTTCTGACCTTGCCTTTATTAACCCATTTAACCAACATCCCTCTTAAAGCATCAGCATCCATATCAAAATGATTAGCCATATCCAATAAAGAAAGCCGACGCTGCTGCTTTAAATAATCACGTAACTCAGATAAAATCATGCTAACTCCTGCTTTAACTCTGCTCGCCCTGCCCACCAGAAACCTAAAATAACCATTGCAAAAGCGGCCAACAAGCCTAACACCCAAAATAATGATGCTTGTGGATGTTGCACATAGGTCGCAAGCTGATAAAAAATAGTCGCGGTCATATACGCAATACCGGTTGTCCAGGCTACAACAAAAATAGTCCATTTAGTGCCTGTTTCCCGCTGAATAGCTGCAGTTGCAGCAACACAAGGGGCGTATAACAAAATAAACAACAAATAAGCAAACGCGCCGGCCTGTCCATCAAAACGCGCCTGCATTTCACCAAAAGTACCGTGTTTGACTGCTTGCTCATCAGCGGCTCGCTGCATATCGCTCACATCACCAATATTTAATCCTAAAGGATCTAATAAATTATCAGCCACCGCAATTAAATTCTCAGGAATAGTCTGCACAGCGGCTAATAATAATTGTGGTAAATCATAAGCTTCCTTTGGTAATTCCTCCCCCTTCATCGCCAGCTGACTATATAAAGCATCTAGCGTGCCGACGACCGCTTCTTTTGCTAATATGCCGGTAAAAATACCCACCGTTGCCGGCCAATTATCTTCTTGTATTCCCATAGGCTCAAATACCGGCACTAAAACACGCCCTATTTCACTCAAAACGGAGGTTTGCGTATTTTCCTGACCAAAGCTACCATCTGTTCCTAATGAATTTAAAAAGTTCAACACCAATACCATCGGTACAATCACTTTACCGGCATTCACCAAAAAAGTTTTTAAACGATCCCAAGTACGAATCATAATACTTTGTACAGTGGGTAAGTGATAATTAGGCAACTCCATAATAAACGGCATAGAATCGCCTTTAAAGAGAGTATGACGCATAATTAAACCCGTGAGTATTGCCACGGCAATACCTAAAACATACAAGCCAAACACCAAATTTTGCCCACCGACCGGAAAAAATGCCGCGGCAAACAGTGCGTAAACAGGCAAACGCGCACCACAGGACATAAATGGATTCATAATATTAGTTAAAATACGGTCACGCTGACTTTCTAAGGTGCGAGTGGCCATAATAGCAGGCACATTACAGCCAAAACCGACAATCATCGGCACAAACGACTTCCCCGGCAACCCTATCATGCGCATAAAACGATCAACGACGAAGGCGGCACGTGCCATATAGCCGGAATCTTCCAGTATGGATAACACCAAAAATAAAAAGCCAATAATAGGAATAAAAGTTGCCACTACTTGTATGCCACCACCGGCACCATTAGCTAATAACACCACCAACCATTCCGGAAATTGTAACGCGACCAAGCCCAACCCCAAGCCTTCTACAAAAATGGCGCCGGCCACCTGGTCAAAAAAATCAATAAAGGCACTGCCGATATTAATGGTAATCATAAACATGATATACATGACCAATAAGAATATAGGGATACCTAAATAACGGTTCAACACCCATTTATCTATTTTATTTGTCGTATCACGGCTAATTTCATTTAATTTATTAACACAGCTCTTAGTCAGTTCATTGACAAATCCATATCGTGCATCAGCCGCTAAAATATCCACCTCTTCATCAGCAGCAACCTCTATATCCAGCTCTATTGCCGAGGCTATTTTTACCATTTCCATGCCGGCAATTTGTTGCGCCAAAGTATCACGCTCTAATAAGCGAATAGCCAACCAACGCACATCACAATGGTGCTGCTTAGCTTGCATTTGTAAAGCGGGCAATAATTCATCAATGGCCTTTTCAATAGCCGAGTGGTAACGTATCTCTAATGAGGGTACAGGTTGTGTTATGACCGCCTCATTAATCTGGGTTTTAAGCTCCGCAATACCTTGCCGAGTTGCCGCAGAAATTGCCATCACAGGACAAGCCAATAATTTAGATAATTGCTTAATGTCAATTTCCAAACCACGTTGCGCAACAACATCCATCATATTCAACACAATAATCATCGGTACGCGCATTTCGATTAATTGTGAGGTCAAATATAAATTACGCTCTATATTAGAAGCATCTAAAATATTAATCACTAAATCTGCTTCTTTAGCGGCAACATAATCTCTGGCAACTTGCTCATCTAAAGAAATATCATTATCGGCCTCTAATGAATAAGTTCCCGGTAAATCAATTACCTCAACGCGCTTCCCTGCATGCGCATATTCCCCCGTTTTTTTCTCTACCGTTACTCCCGGCCAATTTCCTACATGCTGCTTAGCCCCTGTTAATGCATTAAATAAAGTGGTTTTGCCGCAATTAGGATTACCCACCACAGCAATCGTAAAATCAATAGCCATCAAAGTTTCTCTATATTTAATATATCCGCTTCATCCTTACGTAAAGTCAATGAGAAACCACGCAAAGCAATTTCAATAGGGTCACCTAACGGCGCGTAGCGTACGATAGAAAATTCCGTACCGGGTGTCAACCCCATCGCTAACAAGCGTTTCCTATAACTACGCTCTTGTTTATTAAAGCCTTTTACGCGACCTTTATCACCAATCGCAAGATCCTTTAAGCCATATAGTCTCATATCCATACTTTACCTCTTATCAATAACTATCTAATTAATAATCATTCTCATTTATGAAATTCAATATAGCATATTTACCCTAAAAAAAATACTCTAACCCTCGTTTTTAGCTCCGTTTATTATAAATATCTAAAAAACATAAGACGCAAGGTCTCAGCCTTAAAAATATCCAAGCTAAATTTAAAAACGTACTAAGGACAGAGAAAAGGACTGAGAAGAAGAATACCCTATACGAGACTGCATGCGTGAGATATTTGCGCTGAAAGAGGTAACAAAACTTACCGCTGACCGCTTTTACTTTGTATACCTGATATATCAAAGAGTGACAAAATAAGTTTTCTAAATAATTGCTAAATTTTCAATCAATATTTCCTGCAATATAATTATGATTTTCACTGCTTTTACTGCTACGGCATCACCGTATAAGTCTTACTATAAGTACGACCCGCTTCACATACGGCACGGCTAATGGGACTATCACAAGAAGTATCCGTAAATTCAGCCTTTAATTCCCCTTTTTCAGTGGGTACAAAGTAAAAACGAAAATTGGGGTCTGAGCTAATGGCAATATCAGTTTTAGCTGTCAAAACCGGCTTGCCGTTAAAGGTTACTTTAATTTGTTTAATAAAATGTGCTCTACGTTTAAAACGGGTCACTTGATCAATTTGCATGCCGGTAATATTAGGATGGCTAATTAATAATTGTGCCATCGTCGGCTTACCATCCACTATCTTGTCATCTAACCTAAATTTCATTTTACCTAAACGCTGCATCGCCGCATCATAATCTGCTCCAATCGGTGCCGAACAGCCACCACTAGCTTTAACAAAGCGTTTCACCATAAACAACTTGCCATCATTCATTTCAGCAATGGCGCGAATATAGCTATAAGTATTTACTCGCACCCGCATGGCAATATCCGCCCGGCCACTTTCGGGAGTAAACTCAAATTCACCCACCATAGGAAATGGGTTTTTATCAATTAACAGCAAAATACGCTTGATATATTTGGCTTTGGTTTGTGGAAAATTTGCCGTAATTTTAATCGGTACCAGTGCTGGGTCTTCTGCCCGTATTGGAGCCGTTAATTGCATTATCTCTGTACCATCGGCAATCATTTTACCAGGGAAAAATTGCTCTTTTAATACACGCTTCCACTGCGTCTCATCTTTAGCGGCATTAGCCAAATTTGACAACATAATCAATACCAATACCCATAATATTCTGGAAAATATTTTCATTTTTTACTCCTTAATCCAGCTTGCGAATTTAAATTTATAAAAATGCCAAAACAGCTTGCAAATCAGGCTCATCAACAAACACATCGGCCTGCTCCCTAACATTATCTCGTGCCACTACGCCACCAAAACCAACACAAAAAGCACCTGCTTTTTTCGCTTCCATATCGGTATTCCCATCACCGACTATTGCTAATTTTAAATTATCAGGATTTAATTGACGGCACACCTCGGCTTTACCACCATTTCTGGCTAACGGTGATTGCTCATTAAATTTTAAATAATGCCCCGCATCGTCAAATAAAATATCAACTGCATGCACATGGCCGGCATCAATATTTAACTTAGCCGCTAAAGGCAAAATAGCCTGTTTTAAGCCACCACTAATGATATGCACTTGTTTGCCTTGTGCTTGTAATTGCTGAAAAACCTCTGCCGCCCCTTGCACCATACGCTCTATATACAGTTCAGCGACCCACTCAATGGCTTGTTTATCGGGTCTAATCAAATTAAGACGCTGCCCATAGACAGTTTCCAAAGCCACTTCACCATTCATCGCTGCATTCGTTAACGCCGCCATGGCCGCGCCGCAACCTGCTCGCTCTGCTAAGGCATCAATGCCTTCTATTGCGCTTAATGTGCTATCGCAATCAAAGCAGATAATATCAAAACTCATATTTAATTAACCTAAAAAATTATCTATATGCCAAAATATCCAAGTGGTCGCCTAGGTGGGTAGCACTCCCCGGACTATCAAGTCGGGGAGTGCTACCCATCTTACGATTCTGTATATTAATGTTGTATTACAACTCGATTTGAATGGCCGATTCAACAGCCGTTAAAGCACAAACATCTGCTAATAAAGCCGCATCCAATTTTTCAGAAATGCTAATGACCGCCATCGCTTGTTGATGATTATCTGCAATGCCCACTTGCATACGTGAAATATTAATATTGGCCTTCCCTAATACCGAGCTAATGGCACAAATCACACCCGGTTTATCCGCATGTTGAGTGACCAATAAAATCCCTTCCGGCACGACTTCAATTTCATACTGATTAATATTAATTAAACGGGGGTGCTTATCACCTAATAAAGTCCCGGTTAAGCTAACTTCTTCTCCCCCTGCACAGTAAGCCGTCACTTCCACTAAAGAAAGGTAACCGGTTATTTCTTCTGTTTTCGATTCAGTTAATGCAATGCCTTGACGTTTGGCAATATTTTCTGCATTTACGCTATTAACGGGCGTAGAAACACGGCCTGATAATAAACCTACCAATGCCCCTACCGAAACAGATCGCGCTTCTGCTTCACAAGCGTTACCTAGCAATGATACTTTAATGCGCTCAATCGGTTGTGTGACTAAGCCGGCAATCACTTTGCCCAAGCTATTGGCCAAGCCAACATAAGGCTCTGATTTTTTAATCTCTTCAGCCGATAAACGGGGCACATTTAAGGCGTTAACCGCTTCCCCTGTTTTTAAGTAAGTAACGGCTTGACGAGCAATTTCCACACTTACCGCCACTTGCGCTTCTTTAGTAGACGCACCTAAATGTGGTGTAAACACAATATTGTCTAGTTCTAATAATGGTGAATCTTTAGGTGGCTCCTGTGCATAGACATCGAGTGCTGCGCCGGCAATATCGCCTGCTTTTAGCGCATCATACAATGCCGCTTCATCAATTAAACCGCCTCGGGCGCAATTAATAATACGTGCCGACTTTTTCATCATCACCATTTTTTCCCGGCTGATAATGCCGCGTGTTTTTTCTAACACCGGACAATGCAAAGTTAAATAATCGGCTTGTGCCACCAATTCATCTAAGCTCACAGGTTCAGCACCACATTCGGCAAAAATCTCAGGCGTTACGAACGGGTCATAAGCAATAACACGCATACCCAATCCCACACCACGACGCGCCACAATACGACCAATCGTACCAAAACCTAAAATGGCTAACGTTTTATGCGTAATTTCTGCGCCCATTAATTGCGAACGCTCCCATTTACCTTCGCGAATGGATTTATCGGCTTTAGGCAAGTTACGACTTAAGGAAAACATATGCGCTATCGCCAACTCTGCCGTTGTCGTTGCATTCGAGTCCGGTGTATTCATCACGATAATGCCCTGCTCGGTTGCCGCAGGAATATCAATATTATCAACACCAATTCCGGCACGACCAATGACTTTTAAATTTTTACCCGCTCGAATAACGGCTTCGGTCACCTTAGTATCACTTCTAATTAACAAAGCATCATAATCAACAATGGTGGCGCACAACTGTTCGGGGGTCATGCCCGTATCAATATGAATTTGAATGCCTTCCTGCTCATTTAAAAAGTTAACCCCAGCATCGGCTAATTTGTCGGAAATAAGAATCTTTTTCATACTCTAAAATAGTATCTCTATAAAAGTTAGGCTAAATAAAACCTTACAGCTTACCGGTTTTGTTATAATTGCAACAATGAATTTTTGCAAATACGCCTTATAAAGACTGTGTCCGAATACAGCAAATCCTTTTTTTCCCTGAACTCATGGAAGCAACGCTTAGTTTTTTGGATTGGAGCAGTTGTCATTGGCTTATTAATCGCTACCATGACCTTATTGAGCGAATGGGCAGCGGCTTTTTATCGCTCAATTTCTCTGCAATACCCTTGGTTTAATTTTGTCGTTGCCCCTTTCGGTTTAGCACTAACAGCTTGGATAACGGTACGCTTTTTTCCGGGAAGTCAAGGTAGCGGCATTCCACAAGTCAAAACCGCTTTAGAAATCCCGCATACACTCGCGGAGCGTTCCAAACTGGTTTCACTACGTATTGCCTTTGGCAAAACCTTTTTACCGATTATGGGTTTATTATCAGGGGCTTCTGTTGGTTTTGGCGGCCCTGCTACTCATGTCGGTGCCTCACTGATGGCTTCTCTCGGTAAAGCCGTTAAATTCCCCGCGCACTATATGGCAAAAGGCCTACTCTTAGCGGGAAGTGCCGCAGGATTTGCCGCGATGTTTAGTGCCCCCTTAGCAGGCATTATGTTTGCTATCGAAGAAATGGGACGTACTTTGGAAGAGCGTATCAGTACCTTAGTTTTAACCGCCATTATTTTTGCCGGTATTACTGCCTATTCCATTTTAAATCACACTTTTTATTTTACCGATGAAACTTTAAAATTTCCTTGGGGAGAAAGCTGGCTCGCAATTCCTTTATGTGGTTTTGTCGGCGGTCTATCGGGCGGACTCTTCAGTAAAATTGTCGTCAACGGACAATATTTTATAAAACGTTTAAACACCTCCATTGTCTTAGTCGCTTTTGTTTGTGGCGGGGTGATTGCATTACTTGGTTATTTATCCCACGGTGATAGTTTTGGTACCGGCTACCAAGTGGCCAAAAATATTATGCAGAATGCCACTAATATTGACCCGCTCTTTCCTCTGTACAAAATGCTGGCGACCATTGCGACGTTTTTTAGCGGTATTCCCAGTGGTATTTTTGTCCCCTCTATTGCCACAGGTGCAGGAATTGGAGCCAATTTAGCTACATGGCTTCCTATTGCGCCCGGCTCTGTGATGGTGCTATTAACCATTACCGCCTATTTTTCCGGCATGCTGCAATCGCCATTAACTTCCTTTGTTGTCGTATTGGAAATGACTCATAGCCATGAAATTTCCATCCCCATTATGGCCGCAGCCTTTATTGCCTCCAGCACTTCCAGGTTAATTAACCAAGAACCCTTATACCGTGCTTTATGTAATGCCTACCAAGTACACCGCCACAATGATGCCATCAATGCCGATCTCGCCAAACAAAAAGCCGATAGCCATGACGCACCCTAAAATCTATCAATCCCTGTTTATTTTACCTCTTATATTGCTGATGCTAGGGGCGTATTATCTCTTCTTACCTAAGCCTTCGGCTCCACAACTTAATTTTAGAACCATAAATAATCAGCTAGTCAATTTAAAACAGCTACAAGGCCAACCGGTACTGATTACTTTCTGGGCGAGCAACTGCCCGAGTTGCTTAAAGGAAATTGTGCATTTTAAAAGCCTATACCAAGACTACCACGCACATGGCTTGGAAATCATTGCCATCGCCATGCAGTATGACCGTCCCAACTACGTTGTCGCCGCCGCCAAAAATCACCAAATCCCCTATCATATAGTACTAGACCTGCACGGACAGTTTGCACAAGCCTTTGGCGATATTCGCTTAACGCCAACCACACTATTAATTAACCCACAAGGAAATATTGAATATCAAATAACAGGCCTGTTTGATTTACAGGCCATGCAGAAGCGTATCGAATCTTTATTAAAAAATAATACAACTTCTTCCCTAACCCTATAAGGAACTAAAAAACAATGCTTTGGTTAAAAGCCCTACATCTTATTTTTATGGTCACCTGGTTTGCAGGACTGTTTTATCTACCTAGATTATTTGTCTACCATGCGATGAGTGATGATGCCATCAGCAATGAACGCTTTAAAGTGATGGAACGTAAATTATTCTTTGGCATCATGACTCCCGGCATGATCATAACCTTTATCTTTGGCATATGGATGTTGCTTGATTATGCTTGGGGCATGTATGCCTCAATGGGCTGGTTACATGCAAAGTTAACCCTACTCGCACTCTTGCTTGTTTATCATTATTACTGTTATCGTTATTTAATGGATTTTAAAACAGACAATAATCAACGCAGTCATGTTTTTTACCGCTGGTTTAATGAAGTGCCAGTGGTATTTTTAATTGCGATTATTATTTTAGCCGTGGTCAAACCCTTTTAAAGTCATTTAGGAATATTGTATGAATCAAAGCGTGCCACAAGTCGCGGTGTTACTTGCTGTCTATAATGGCATAAGCTTTTTAGAAGAACAGTTGACCAGTATTTTGCAACAAGATGGCGTTATCTGCACCATTTTTATAAGTGTTGATTTATCTACTGACGATAGTTACCAATGGTGTTGTCGCTACGCGGCCACTCACCCGCAGATTAAAGTATTGGACTATGGGCAGACATTTGGAGGGGCAGCGGCTAATTTCTATCGCCTTATCAAAGACGTTAATTTTGCAGGCTTTGATTTTATCGCCTTATCTGACCAAGATGATATTTGGCTAACTGACAAGCTCCGCCGTGCCTGTGCGCGACTCAATACGGAAAATTTTGCTGCCTATTCCGGCAATGTCACCGCTTTCTGGGAAGATGGTAGGCAATTACGCATTCATAAAGCGCAACCACAACGTCAATATGACTACTTATTTGAAGCCGCAGGCCCGGGTTGTACTTATGTCTTACGTACGGCTCCGATGTTGCAATTTAAAGCGTTATTACAAGCACAGAAGCAAAAAACGGCACAAATAAGTTTGCATGACTGGTTTATTTATGCTTTTTTTAGAGAAAAAGGATTGCAATGGTTTATAGACCCGGAGCCGATGCTACTTTATCGCCAACATTCACATAATCAAGTAGGCATTCATAAAGGCTGGCAAGCCATTTGCAAAAGATTTAAGTTATTACATAAAGGCTGGTGCAAGCAACAAGTCCTTAAAATTGCCGACTTAGTTGCTCACCATGACTTAAATGTACATTCAAGATTAACCATTTTAAAAAATATCTCACAACTGCGCCGACGCCGGCGTGATCGTTGGATATTATTTTTGATTGCTTTAGTGGGACTGTATTAATCATGCAAAAGATATTAGTCACCGGTGCGACCGGCTTTATTGGTCAGGCAGTCTTACAAGCCTTACATCAAAA